>CAZFQV010000016.1:0-3657 GCA_964521175.1 uncultured Sphingobacterium sp. | reverse complement strand
ATCAAGGGTCATTTTGATGAATCCCTGTTTCTCCAGCGATTGATATTTGCTGAGCTCGTCACGGTCTTTCCGTCCATGGAAACGAATTTCACCAAATTTAAAAGTAACCGTCTTGTATTCAGGTTTATTGTCCAGATAATTAACAATTACTTTGGAAGCATCGTCTTGGTTAATGGATGTTTGGTCTTGACATGACAGCGCAAGAAAAGTAAGAGCACTGAATAAACAAACAATGGTCGTTTTGTACATAGCCGTTAGTTTAATTGTTTAAGGTACATCTGAATGGTATTTTCAAGACCGTAATAAAGTGCATCGGATATTAGTGCGTGGCCTATGCTGACTTCCAGTAAGAGCGGTATCTTGTGCACAAAATATTGCAGATTAAGCAAATCCAGGTCATGGCCGGCATTTAGACCCAGCCCTAGCTGGCTTGCAATGTTTGCAGCCTCGATATAAGGCCTGATTGCTTGCTCCCGGTCGGTATGATAGCCAAAAGCATAGGCTTCAGTATACAGTTCTATCCGGTCAGTGCCGGTAGTGGCTGCAGCTTTAATCATTTCCGGCACCGGATCGACAAATAGAGAAACCCTTATTCCTGCGGCTTTAAAGACCGCAACCATATCCTTAAGATAGTGTTGAGATTCAACGGTGTCCCAACCATGATTAGAGGTCAACTGACCCTGGACATCAGGTACGAGTGTGACCTGAGCCGGCTTATTGCTAAGCACGAGATCCACAAATTTCTGCTCTGTCGGGTTGCCTTCAATATTGAATTCGGTTGAAATTGCTTTTTTCAGAGCAAAAACATCCTGATACCGTATATGTCTTTCATCCGGACGGGGGTGTACGGTGATTCCCTGAGCGCCGAATCGTTCACAGTCGAGGGCGGCTTTCACAAGATCAGGATTATTTCCGCCACGTGAATTTCTAAGAGTCGCTATTTTATTGATATTAACGGAAAGCTTTGTCATGGCCTAAAGGTAAGCAAGGTCAAATAGATAAAGTAATTTCAGAGGGTTTTTTAACCTTGGACGAAAAAGATTTTATAAATTCACTCTCAAGTGATGACTAGATGTTCCCTATTTTGCCTTGCCGTAATTCTTGTGGCCAGAACCGTATCTCCACAAGATATCCGGCTTCCTACTATTGATTTAGCAGATACAACCCGAATCCGATTACTTAATGCACAGGCCAAAGAGCTTCTCTATAATAAACCAGATAGTGCGATCGAATATGCAAACTATGCGCTTGAGTTATCAAAAGAAGTTAAGGATATCGCATTTGAGAGCAAGGCCTTATTTCTTCTTGGAGCTGCCCACTACGTAAAAGGGGCTTA
This sequence comes from uncultured Sphingobacterium sp., assembly GCA_964521175.1. Taxonomy (GTDB): domain Bacteria; phylum Bacteroidota; class Bacteroidia; order Sphingobacteriales; family Sphingobacteriaceae; genus Daejeonella. The sequence goes on along the minus strand of CAZFQV010000016.1, from coordinate 2,321 downwards.
TGAAGTTTCGCTTGATTATACGCTGCGATCTCTGAGTATGGCAGAGGAAGTGCAGAGTCCACAGGACATTGCATTGGCGGTGAATAACGTTGGACTGGTCTATCTTGCGCAAAACAAAGCGGATGAGGCGGCGGATGAATTTAAAAGATCGCTGACGATAGCACGTGAATTGAATGATCTCAGGCTCCAGTCGACCAATAACTTCAATCTCGGACTCAGCTACGAACTGAAGAATCAGATACAGGACGCAAAGGCATATTTTGAGCAAGCTCTTAGCTTATCGCGCCAGGCAGGAGATATGCGTATGGAGGCGATGTCCCTTAATCGCCTGGGTGAAACCTTGTTCCGTCTGAAAGAATATGAAAAATCTATCTCCCGCTATCTCTCCGTAATAAATAACAGGGGATATAAAAACGATTGGGAAACCAGTTTTGCCTATTCCGGGATAGCTCAGACAAAGCTGGCGCAGGGTTTTTATACTGAAGCGATAATCAATGCACAAAAGGCACTTGACTTAGCCAGATCGGTAAATGCAAAATGGGATATAGAGCGCTGTATGAAGATACTTTACACGGCTTATGCTGCTAAGAAGGATTTTAAGCAGGCTTTTGAATACTTGCAACTTAACAAACTCTACAGTGACAGTTTATATAATGAAGCCAAAGAAAATGAAATAAACGGACTATTTCTTAAGCAAAAGAATAGGGAAAATCAACAACTGCAGGCGGAGAATCAGCTTAAGGAAATTCGTATCGTCCAAAACACACGAATCATTACGCTGATAGCTATATTTTCTTTTTTGCTGCTTATCGCATTGGCAGTTATCGTTTATTATTTGGGGCAGAAGAATAAGCTGCACCGAGCACTCCAGAAGAAATCTGCACTGGTTATTGCCCAGAACGAAAAATTGGGAGAAATGGATCAGGTAAAAAACCAATTGTTTTCTGTGATCGGTCATGATCTCCGAAGCCCCTTTTCTTCTATGCTTCAGGCAATAGAGATGTACCGGACATATGATCTTTCCCCGGAAGATAATCAGATTTTTTTAAACAATTTTTTTGAGAATATTACCGTTACGGCTTCAATGCTAGACAATTTGGTGCTTTGGGCGCAAGGGCAGCGATATGGGATAAAGGCCGACATAAAGAGTGTTGATTTGGCTCTCGTTGTTGACCAGCAGTTAGCTCTCAGTGATTTTCTACTCAGTAAAAAGAAAATTGCAATCCAGCACGAGAAGCCTGCCGAGTCGTTAATTGAGGCTGACCCAGACCAAATCCGGATCATTATACACAATTTAATCGCTAATGCAATTAAGTTTACGCCAACAGACGGGAATATAAAATTATATTATCTCGTTGATAATAATTATATTACTATTCACATCAGTGATACCGGCATCGGCATGCCCGACGATAAGTTACGCAGACTATTCAACACCATGGGTAAAGATTTAACTACTTATGGAACGAATAATGAAAGAGGTATCGGGATCGGCTTAATGTTAGTCAAGGAGTTTGCAGAAAACAACAATGCCGAAATCTATGTTCGCAGCAAGCCGGGTGAGGGGACTGACTTCAGCATCAGGTTTGTACGTTGGAAACGATCTGATGCCTAGAGCAGTTTCATTTTTACGCTCAACTTGAACGAGTGCTGAAATTGTTGGCAGCTCCGGGAGCGATTTTATTTATATAAATGAAGAGGCCGGATAATCATCGATTTCCGGCCTCTTTAATAAACCAATATTCTAAATATTCTGGTTAATACCTATAGCTATCAGATTTGTATGGCCCATTGACCGGAACGCCAATATAATCAGCTTGATGCTGGTCTAATTCCTCAAGCTCAACACCGATTTTGGCGAGATGCAAGCGAGCTACTTTTTCATCCAGATATTTAGGAAGAACGTACACCTTATTCTCATATTTATCCGTATTCAACCACAGTTCAAGCTGAGCCAGGGTTTGGTTTGTAAAAGAGTTGGACATTACAAATGACGGGTGCCCTGTCGCACAACCCAAATTCACCAGCCTGCCTTCTGCCAGAATGATTAAATCCTTGCCATCGATGGTATATTTATCTACCTGTGGTTTGATCTCAACTTTGGTGTCGCCATAATTGCTGTTCAACCAGGCCATGTCAATCTCGTTATCGAAATGGCCGATATTACAAACAACGGCTTTATCTTTTAGGGCAATGAAATGTTCAGCACGGACAATGTCGCAGTTACCGGTAGTAGTAACGACAATATCGGCTTCCTTTATTGCAGTAGCTAGTTTCTTAACTTCATAGCCTTCCATTGCTGCCTGCATTGCGCAGATCGG
>CAZFQV010000015.1:0-17300 GCA_964521175.1 uncultured Sphingobacterium sp. | reverse complement strand
TGTATGGGAAAGCAACTATCGAGGCCAGGCCATATTTTTACCCTTCAGATCGGTTGGTGCTGGATGCAAACGGGTTTAAGATTAACAGTATCACCCTGGTAGGCAAGGACGATGATCAGCCGCTCCGCTATACCTATGATGGGAAGAAAATCAATATTAAATTAGACAGGTCGTATACCCGGGATGAGTCCTATTCGGTAAATATTGAGTATGTCGCTATGCCGTATAAGCTAAAGGTTGGAGAAGATATAGCATCGGGGGATGACCGGGGGATCTATTTTATCAACCGTGATGGAAAAGATACTGAAAAGCCGCGCCAGATCTGGACGCAGGGCGAAACAGAATGCAACTCTACCTGGTTTCCTACCATCAACGGCCCGCAGGAAAAGATGACTCAGGAAATAAATATTACTGTGCCTGATGAATTTGTAAGTCTTTCGAATGGCCTTCTTGAATATTCTACGCTGAATGGTAATGGTACGCGCACAGATAGCTGGCGACAGGAACAAGCCCATTCCACTTATCTAACGATGATTGCAGTAGGTGATTTTACAATTACCAGAGACAAATGGCGGGATAAGGAAGTAAATTATTATACCGAACCCGCTTATGCCCCGACAGCCAGGCTTGTTTTTGGCAACACTCCTGAAATGATGGAGTTTTTCTCATTAAAGCTGGGGATAGACTATCCCTGGGATAAATACTCCCAGATAGTGGTTCGTGATTTTGTAAGCGGAGCAATGGAAAACACCACGGCAACAGTTTTTTTCGACCGGATGAACATGTCAGAAGGGCAGCACCTGGACGAAAACCATGAAGATATCATTTCTCATGAACTATTTCATCACTGGTTTGGCGATCTGGTAACGGCCGAGTCCTGGGCGAACCTCCCTCTGAATGAATCTTTCGCTACTTATGGGGAATACTTATGGGAGGAGTATAAATACGGTCGTGAGGCTGCAGATTTGAAAGGTCTGGAGGATTTGTCGGCATACCTGGCAGGCAATCAAAAGAATCAGCGAGACGTCATTCGTTTCGACTATGCCGATAGGGAACAGATGTTTGATGAAATAAGCTATCAAAAAGGATCCCGGATACTGCACATGCTCCGTAAAACGGTTGGGGATGAGGCCTTTTTTAAGGCGCTTAATCTTTATCTCGTAAAAAACGCCTATAAAACTGCCGAGATTCATGATCTGCGACTGGCTTTTGAGGAAGTTTGCGGACAGGATCTGAATTGGTTTTTCAATCAATGGTTCCTGGCGTCAGGTCATCCGGTGTTGAATATAGAAAGTTCATACAATATCGAGAGGAAGGAGGTCCATCTTAATATCAAACAACAGCAGGATCTTACGAAAGCCCCTTTATACCGCATTCCTTTAGCAATCGATATTTATACTAAAGATAAAGTTGAACGCAAAGAGATCATCCTGGATAAGCAGGAGCAGACCTTTGTTTTTCCATCCCCAACCGCCCCTGATCTGGTTAATGCTGATGCCGAAAAGTATGTTCTGGCTGAGAAGTCGGAGAATAAAACTACTGATGAATATGTATTTCAATACAGCCACGCGCCTCTTTTTATGGATAGACTGGAAGCTATCATGATGCTGCTTAAGTTACCGGATAATAAAGCTGCTAAGGAAGCTACGGTCACCGCCTTGCATGACAAGAACTGGTTTATCCGTAATATGGCCCTGACAATAATTGCAAAACTTAATCCCGACGAACAAAAAGGACTTTATGAACAGGTTCGAAACATGGCATTAACGGATAAAGTCTCTCGCGTAAGGGCATCGGCAATAACTGTATTGGCCAAAACTTACAGCAGCAAAGACAACCGCGAAGTATTTGAAGTAAGCATGAAGGATAAATCCCCTGCAGTGGTAAGGGCCACTGCAGGGGCAGTCAAATAGATTAGTCGTCATTGCTGCCTATGGCTGAGAAAACCATATTCAGCAGGGAAAGCACAAGGGCAAAAAGCAGAGCAGAAAGGAAGCCTGCTGTGTTAAAGCTGTCCATCAACTTGTCTACCAGCAAGACCATTAATACGGTAATAATAAAAGACATAAGCCCCAGGGTCAGAAAATTGATCGGAAACGTGAGGATTCGTAGAATTGTTCCGATTGTCGCATTAGCCAAAGCTATGAGTATAGCCGCTAAAACAGCGTTCCAGAAACCATTGACTTCAACTCCCGGAAGCAGGTAGGCTGCAATAGTCACAGCCAGTCCCATTAATAAAACCTGAATAATTAGTCGCATATTATTTAGTTTAAGTATATCTGAATTCATTATGAATTTGATGATTATTTTTCATATTTCCGTGGATTTTTTTGTTTTTTGGAGAGAGATACGGGTCTTACAATAAATTATAAATCTATTGAAATCAGTTTTTTGCATAAATTAATTGCTTTTTATTATATTTGCGTCCGATCAGTGAAGAGCCCCGAAGTTTTCGGGGCTCTTTTTTTACCGTTTATTTTTGGATAGAAGGGAAAAAGATTTGTTATGAATATAGAAAAGAGGGTTATTGAGCTGGTTGAGGAGAAGATTGCCGATCGTCCGGATCTTTTTCTGGTTGATGTAGAAATGAGTGGAAATGGGGTTTTAACAATTTTAATCGACGGAGATAAAGGAGTTGTTATTGCAGATTGCATGGCGGTGAGTCGCCATGTCGGATTTCATCTTGAAGAGGAAAATGTAATTGAACAGGCATATAAATTAGAGGTCTCTTCGCCAGGTCTGGATACGCCCCTACGATCTGTAAGACAATATCAGAAAAACGTAAACCGTTCGCTTAGTGTTAAGATGAAAGACGGGAGCAAGCGTGAAGGCAAGTTGCTCAGCGTAGATGATAAACAAATAAATATAGAAGAGGTTAAGAAGGAAAAAGGGAAGAAAGCGGTTACAGTTCAAAATTTTGTCCTCTTTGAGGATATAGCGGAAACAAAGGTTTTAGTGAGTTTTAAATAAGGTCCCGAGCATGGGCTAATTCAATAAAAAAATGAGCAATATTAATTTAATCGATTCATTCCAGGAGTTTAAAGACTTCAAGAATATTGACCGTCCTACGGTTATCAGTGTGTTGGAAGAAGTTTTTCGCAGCATGTTGCGAAAAAGGTATGGCACAGACGAGAATTGTGATGTAATTGTTAATCCTGATAACGGTGATCTGGAGATCTGGCGGACCCGTACTGTGATGGAAGATAATTTCTCGGAAGATGATGATCTTGAAATTGAACTTACTGAGGCGAAGGCGATAGATCCTGATCTGGAAGTAGGGGATGATTTCATCGAGCAGATCACCTTGGAGAGTTTCGGCAGAAGGGCAATTTTGGCGGCACGCCAAACCTTGGTTTCCAAGATCCTGGAGCTGGAAAAAGATGAGATATTTAAAAAATACAAGGATCGGGTAGGTGAGATTGTGACCGGAGAGGTCTATCAGGTATGGAAGAAGGAAACCTTGGTGCTGGATGATGAAGGCAACGAGCTCTTATTGCCAAAAACAGAGCAGATACCGGCTGATTATTTTAAAAAGGGAGACTCTGTACGTGCTATAATAGGTAAGGTTGAGATGTTGAATGGAAATCCTAAGATTATCATTTCACGTACGGCTCCGGAATTTTTGCAGCGCTTATTTGAGCTGGAAGTTCCGGAGATTTTCGACGGGCTGATTACCATTAAAAAGATTGTTCGCGAACCTGGGGAGCGTGCTAAAGTCGCCGTGGAATCTTATGATGACCGAATAGATCCGGTGGGTGCTTGTGTGGGGATGAAAGGTTCCCGGATCCATGGCATAGTACGAGAGCTGAAAAACGAGAATATTGACGTGATTAATTATACAAACAACGTCTCATTATATATTCAGAGAGCGTTGAGTCCGGCGAAGATTACCAGTATTAAACTGGACGATGAAGAGAAGAGAGCAGCAGTGTATCTGAAACCCGATCAGGTATCATTAGCTATCGGCCGTGGAGGACATAACATTAAGCTTGCCGGTAAACTTACCGGATATGAGATCGATGTTTATCGCGAAGCTCATGATGATGATGAGGATGTAGATATTGAGGAATTCTCTGATGAAATTGAAGGTTGGATCATTGACGAGCTGAAGCGTGTGGGACTAGACACCGCTAAATCTGTACTGGGCTTAACCGTTGATGAGCTGGTTAAACGGACTGATCTGGAGGAAAATACGGTTAAAGAAGTAATGGATATCCTAAGATCAGAGTTTGAATAAGTTATATTTACGGGAATTTTTGCTAATCAATTAAGCTGTTCCCTGCTGTAGAACATCATATAAAAAACGTACTTTTGTACAAAAAGCGAGGTTAAAATAATAAATGTCAGAAGGTAAAAGCACAAATTTACTGAAAACTGCTAAAGAGCTAAACATTGGTTTATCTACGGCGGTAGAGTTTTTAGGGAAAAAGGGTTTCCGGGTTGAGGCCCGTCCCAATACTAAACTCAGCCAGGAGATGTACGATGTTCTTTTAAAGGAGTTTCAGGGTGATAAGATCGTAAAGGAAGAAGCCAAACAGATTGTTATTGGTAAGATCCGGCGTGAGGATTTGCCACCTACTCCTGAGAAAGCGGAACCGCAGTCACGGTCAAAGGATTTTGAACAGGAAGAGATTCTGATCAAGAATGTTAGTTCATATACTCCACCGCCGGAGAAGTTAAAGGTTGATCCGGTAGCACCGGATGTCGAAAAGCCTGCGGCTGATGAGCTTGCTTTACCGGGAGTGAAGGTAGTCGGAAAGATAAATCTTGAGGATCTTAAGTCGAAGACTCGCCCTGAAAAGAAAGCTGCTGAAGTGGAAATGCCTGTAGAACCAAATCAGAGCGAAAAAACTGTAGTATCCATACCTGCTGAACCTGTAAAAGTAGAAAAGCCGGAGACTAGTCCTGCTGATGCGCCGTTGCCAGAGGCAGAAAAGCCGTCTGTTGCAGCTGCCGTATCAGACCTTGAAAAGTCTGAGACCAGTGTTGAGCCAAAAGCCGAACAGGAAGTGGCGAAAGAAATAAAAAAACCTGAAATCGAACAGATTGCTCCCGAAAAGAAACCGGAGTCGACCGTTATACGCGGAAAGGGGGAGCGTTTAACCGGACCCAATATTGTTGGTAAGATTGTACTACCCTCTGCTCCTGCCCGTCGTGGGCAGCCCGTTGCTTCGTCGTCGAGTGCAGCAGGCGCCGACCATAAAAGGAAGAGGAAGCGTAAGGATAGTGCTCCCGGCCAAGCGGGCCACGCCCCAGGCCGTCCGGCTCCTGCAGCGGGTGGATACCAGGGAAATCGTCCTGATTTCAGAAAGCCTGGTACGGCTGCTGCACGTCCGGATTTTCGGAACAAGGGACGTGCCGCCGATGCGCCCAAGGCTGAACCCACAGATAAAGAAATACAAGACCAGATTAAAGCAACCCTTGCCCGTTTAAGTGGTGCAGGCAAATCCGGTAAATTTGCCCAGCGAGCCAAATTACGTCGTCAAAAACGGGATGACGTTGCCCAGAATATGGAAGATGCGGCAATGGAGCTTGAAATGCAATCCAAAACCATTAAGGTAACTGAATTTGTTACCGCTAATGAGTTGGCGCTTATGCTTGATGTCCCGGTGACACAGATCATATCTACCTGTATGAGTCTGGGGATGTTCGTATCTATCAATCAGCGTCTTGACGCCGAGACCCTGACTATCGTTGCTGATGAATTTGGCTATGAAGTAGAATTCGTAAAGCCAGAGGATGAAGAAAATAGCTTACTTGAAGAACCCGATGCGCCGGAAGATCTGGTGCCCAGAGCTCCTATCGTAACTGTTATGGGACATGTCGATCATGGTAAAACATCGCTGCTCGACTTTGTTCGTAAAACTAATGTAATCGCCGGTGAAGCTGGTGGGATTACTCAACATATCGGAGCTTACGAGGTAACCCTGGAAAACGGCAGGAAAATCACATTCCTGGACACTCCCGGCCACGAAGCTTTTACTGCTATGCGTGCGCGCGGAGCCCAAGTCACTGATATTGCTATTATTGTTATCGCCGCTGACGATAGCGTAATGCCGCAAACAAAAGAAGCGATCAACCATGCTCAGGCAGCTGGTGTGCCCATCGTGTTTGCATTTAGTAAGGTCGATAAAGAAGCCGCAAACGCCGATAAAATCCGCGAACAGCTTTCTGCCATGAATATACTCGTCGAAGACTGGGGAGGAAAATATCAAAGTCAGGAAATTTCTGGTAAAACCGGGCAGGGTATTGACCTGCTGCTTGAAAAGGTATTACTTGAAGCAGAACTTCTTGAGCTTACAGCGAATCCAAAAAAACGAGCAACAGGTACCGTTATTGAAGCTACCTTAGATAAAGGCAGAGGTATTGTCACCACTGTCCTTATTCAGGCTGGTACGCTAAGGGTAGGTGATCCTATCCTCGCAGGAGGTTATTCAGGGAGAGTAAAGGCAATGCATAACGAGCGTGGAGTCAGGGTAGAGCAGGTGGGGCCTTCTATGCCCGTCCAGGTACTCGGAATGCAGGGGGCGCCAACTTCAGGAGATAAGTTCAATGCGATGGAAAGTGAAGTTGAAGCGCGTCAGGTCGCAAATAAGAGACTGCAACTGCAGCGTGAACAAGGACTTCGCACCCAGAAACATATCACTCTCGATGAAATCGGACGTCGATTGGCAATAGGTAACTTTAAGGAACTCAATATCATTGTTAAGGGTGATGTGGACGGATCTATAGAAGCGTTATCAGATTCTTTGCTAAAACTATCTACCGAGCAAATCCAGGTTAACATAATCCATAAGTCGGTTGGTCAGATATCCGAATCCGATGTATTGTTAGCCTCCGCATCGGATGCGATCATCATCGGCTTCCAGGTTCGCCCATCTTCCAGTGCGCGCAAGATCGCGGAAGCAGAGCAGATAGATATTCGTTTGTATTCAATTATATATGATGCAATCGATGAGGTCAAGGCAGCAATGGAAGGCATGTTGGATCCTGAATTTGAAGAGAAGATTACCTCCAATGTCGAGATACGGGAAGTATTTAAGATCAGCAAAGTCGGTACTATCGCGGGATGTATGGTGCTGGATGGCAAAATCACACGTAACAGTAAGATTAGAGTGGTGCGTGACGGCGTGGTCGTCTATACAGGCGAGCTCGCGTCATTAAAGCGCTTCAAAGAGGACGTAAAGGAGGTTTCCGCCGGATATGAATGCGGACTAAATATTCATAACTTCAATAATATCGAAGTCGGTGATATCGTTGAGTCGTACGAGCAGGTAGAAGTGAAAAGAAAGCTGTAATCCTAAATGTAACGGCCGGTCTCCGGTAGCCAAGGACTATGAGGTTAAGAAAGAACATTAGGAGAGCCTACTTTCAGTTAATTCAAAAGTTATCAAACCGTTCAGATATTAACCTGGAATTATCGGTAATTGATTCTTACCCTCGTTCTCAGCCGGGAATCACCCGTATTTTTAACAAACCGTTTAAGTTCCACGATGGGCGAAGCTTCGCTGCTACTTACAAAGAGCTTTTTGAAACGAATATTTACAGGTTTCAACCCTCTGATGAGGCGCGTACGATTCTGGATTGCGGTGCCAATATGGGCCTTAGCGTCTTGTATTTTGCGCTTAATTATCCCGATCATAAGATTATAGCATTTGAGGCCGATCCGGAGATATTTAATATCTTGAAAGAGAATGTGGAAACTTTCGGACTTAAAAACGTCGTCCTTCATCAAAAGGCTGTCTGGCACAAACATGAGATATTAAATTTCTTCTCTGACGGAGGAATGGGAGGACGATTAGGTGATGCCCATAAAAAAGGATCTGTTACAGAGGTAGAGGCAGTCCCTTTGAGTGAGTTTATCACGGACGACCTTGATTTCCTTAAGATAGATATAGAAGGAGCGGAGGGGATAGTGTTAAACTCGTGTAAGGGTATCTTATCCAAGGCGAGACATATATTCTTTGAATACCACAACAGCATTAAAGATCCGCAGACTCTCCATGAATTGCTACAGCTTGTCTACGAGAGTGGATTCACCTATTATATTAAAGAATCAGCGGTTATAGAAAAACCGTTTATTGACGAACAAAAAATTGGCGGCTTATTCGACATGGCGCTGAACGTATTTTGCTATAAAAAGTAAAGCTGGTATCCCTGACGTTAAACTTCTCCCTTATGAAAATTATAGAAGCCATCAGACTGAAGTATCGGGCTCTTCGTTATCAGAATAAAAAGGACACCGGAGGGATTGCATACGTAATTTCCTCTGTCAGACCAGGTGACACTGCGTTTGACATCGGAGCCCATAAAGCCGGTTATCTCTACTTTATTAGGAAACAGGTTACAAGTCACGGGAAAGTATTTGCCTTTGAACCCCAATCAAGCTTATTTCAATATCTGCGGAGACTTAAAAAAACGTTTGGGTGGGACAATGTTACAATTGAACATTTGGCATTATCAGATAAACAGGGTACCACCACACTGTATGTCCCCCGAAGTGAGGAGGAGATGATTTCCACGCCTGGCGCTACTATTGTTGAGCATTTAAATAGCGCTGCTTTCACCATTAAAGAAAAAATTGGAACGGATACCTTAGATTCATATTGCAGCATTCATAAAGTCAAGCCCAACTTTATAAAGATAGATGTGGAAGGTAATGAATTACAGGTGTTGAAAGGCGGTGTTGCAACGCTTAAAAAATTCAAGCCAAAAATTATTGTTGAAATAGAAGCGAGGCATGTTGGTAAAGAGAGAGTTTTAGAGACATTTAAATTTCTACAGGATTTAGATTATGTCGGCCACTTTATCGATGGTTTGGAACGTCTTCCGCTTACGTCCTTTAATTTCGAACAACATCAAAATATGAGCAATATGAAAAACTATTGCAATAATTTTACGTTTGAATAATTCTTAATAGTGTTTTCACTGTTTGGGTTGCGGCTGTCCCTTACTTCCGGGATTCTATATGGTCTGAAATACGGATGGCCATACCTTCTCCTTCTGTTAGAAAAGAAAATACATGGCCATCGAATAGTCGATAATGATCCGGTTTTTGCGGAGGTTATTTTAAATGTGCTCTGAGCATCCAGGCCATTTTTTCATGGGTCTTCAAAAGACCGGTTATGAAGTCACTCGTACCTTCATCTTTCCACTCGTCGGCTATTTTATTAATGTTTTCTCGTAGATGAATGATAATTGTTTCATGAGCTTCAAGTAACTCTTTAATGAAACTGGCACTGTCATTTTTCTCCCTGGTTTCTTCCGAAAGGTGGGTGAGTTCTAAAAACTCAGCAAGAGTGGCTACCGCATAATGTCCCAGGGTACGGGTACGCTCAGCCACATCGTCAATAATACGCTCAATTTGGTGATATTGCTCCTCGAAGAACTCGTGTTTTGTTAGAAAGTCTGGACCCTCTACATTCCAATGCGCCTTGCGTGTTTTTATATATAAAACATTTTCGTCTGCGAGCAGCCTGTTCAATACGTCTGATACTCCGGCACGGTTTTCAGGTTTAATTCCAATAGCTGTTTTCATAATTGTATAGTTTAAAGTCTGATGTTTATTTATGCAAATCAAATCCAACAAGCGATTAGCCAATGGATTGATTTTAATTTGATATCCTATCCTTTGTCTTCTCTGATCAGCTTGAGTCCTTTGGTCCAGCGACGTAATTGTTTGAGCATAATGTCTGCTGCCTGATGTGAAATATCATTTGCTTTAAAAACATTCTGATCGTCTATATTTTGCTGAAAAAACGGGAAGTTGACGGCTTCTGTGAGTGCAACTACCTTCAAAGATGCCAAATCATTCTTCAGGCTATTTAATGCTCTTGTTCCTGCAGAGACTCCTCCATAGCTGACTACTCCGGCAGGCTTATAAGCCCATTCCTGAGATAAATATTCAAGCGCATTTCTCAATGGGGCCGGATAGTTATAGTCATATTCAGCGGTGACGAAAATGAATGCATCAGCCTCATCGATTTTGGCGCTCCATCGTTTGGTGTGCTCATGTTCATATTTCTTCAGCACCGGATGATTTGCCTCGTTCATCATCGGTAAGTTGATCTCTGCAAGATCCAACAGCTCAATATCAAAGTTTGTATGTCGTTTTGCGAATTCATAAATCCAATTGGCAACTAAAGGGCCTTTGCGGCCAGGGCGAACCGTTGAGGTAATAATTTTTAGTTTATACATTAATATATTTTGTGTGGACGACCTAAAAAGCCAACTAAATTGTGGGCTCGCTAATTTAATACTTTCGATATCGTGTTATAACACATATTAATATTTTAAAAATAAGATGCCTGATAGTATAATGGTTTTTCGTGCATAATGTTTTGAAAAACTATGATTTTTATTGGCTTACGAAACAGCAAATGGGTTGCCTGGCTCTTTCTCTCGTAGCGTCAGGTGGCATATTCCCGCGGGTTATGGAAAGTTTATAACCATAGGTCTGGTTAACGAAGATCAATCCGAAAGCGTTCATAATCATTGGAAAGCGGTGGAATTAAGGGCGCCTTGTTTTTAGGACAATGAGAAAATCCCGTGGGGACGGGATTTCTCGTTGTTTAACTTTTAACTGAGGAAAAAGAACGATCTCATCTACATAATGATAAGATACACTATATAACGCAAAAAGTGAGCCAGGTGTATTGCTAACGATATTTGTCCATTTCAAATGCAGTTATACGAGGCGTCGGCAACGCTAGTTATATCAATCCAGGCATTATTATTACCCCGGCTTGCTTAAGCCAGCCTGAAATTAAAATTATTGCTATTGATGTGAAATTTTAAAATTGGTGTTATTGTTTTATTTCTCTTAATTTCAGGATACTAAATGTGTCGCACATGAATAATTCTTCGGAGTCACGCAGAGACTTTATTAAGAAAACGGTTACCGGAGCTGCAGCCCTTTCCCTAGGCGGAGTCTTGCCGGGTTTCAATGCTGGCAGTTATGCCCGTATCATAGGTTCCAATGAGCGTATTAGTGTTGCCATGATGGGGGTTAACTCACGTGGGCTTGCCTTGGCAAACAATTTTGCATCTCAAAAAAATTGTGAGGTTTACCAGGTCTGTGATGTCGACCGTCGCGCAGCGCAGGTGTGTATTGAGAGCGTTAGGAAAATACAACACAGCACTCCTAAGGATATACCTGATTTCAGGAATGCCATAGAAGACAAAGAACTTGATGTTCTGGTTATTGCCGCACCCGATCACTGGCATGCGCCTGCGGCCTTAATTGCCTCGGCTGCTGGCAAGCACGTTTATCTGGAGAAGCCGTGTAGCCATAATCCACATGAGGGAGAGATGCTGCTTGCTGCAGCAAAAAAGTATAAAAATGTGATCCAGATGGGAAACCAACGGCGATCCTGGCCTAATGTAGTAGCTGGTATCGGCGAACTCCATGCAGGCGTGATTGGCCGGCCTTATTTTGCCAAAACCTGGTATACTAATAACCGGGCTTCTATTGGGAAAGGAAACAAGGTAGCAGTGCCTTCATGGCTTAATTATGACCTATGGCAGGGTCCTGCACCTCGAATGGCATATCAGGACAATCTCATCCATTATAATTGGCATTGGTTCTGGCACTGGGGAACTGGCGAGGCCTTAAATAATGGAACGCACATGGTAGACCTGGCAAGATGGGGGCTGGGGGTCGACTATCCGGTGAAGGTGAGCTCTTCGGGAGGCAGGTATCGTTACCAGGATGATTGGGAGACTCCTGACACCCAGGTTATAAGTATGGAGTTTGATAATAACACCGCAATTTCATGGGAAGGCAGAAGCTGCAACCCATATCCAATCGAAGGCAGTACGGTGGGAGTAATGTTTTATGGTGAAAATGGCTCCCTCCTAATCACCGGAACCGACGGCTACACGATTTATGATATTAAGAACAAGGTCATAAAGCAGGTGAAACCTAATACACAGGTGGATACAGGTAGCCTCGTGAGTCCTTCACAGCAACTCGATGCTTTTCATATTCAGAACTTCTTTGAGGGAATAAAAGACGGTAAGGCATTGAATGCTGACATCTTTGGTGGATATAAGAGTACCTTGCTGGTGCAGTTGGGAAACATCGCCCAGAGATCGGGCAATACTTTGCATATTGATCCCTCCAACGGGCATATTCAAAACGATAAGGAAGCAATGAAGTTCTGGCAAAGATCGTACGAACCTGGCTGGGAACCCAAAATTTAGGTTATGAGAAATTTTCTAAGTGGTATTTTTGTATTATTATCCCTTTTTCTAACGAACTGTGGCGAAAAGAAAGGCAAACAAATGAAAGACTCTACTGTCAGATTAGTTACCCTGGATCCGGGCCACTTCCATTCCGCACTGGTTCAGAAGTCTATGTATGAGGGAGTAGATTCTGTGGTTTATGTGTTTGCGCCGGAAGGGCCGGATTTGGAGTCGCACCTTAAGCTGGTGGAAAGTTATAATTCCAGAGAGAATGATCCCACTTCCTGGAAAGAAGAAATTTATACCGGACCGGATTATCTTAAAGCGATGCTTTCCAAAAAGCCAGGCAACGTAGTGGTAATAGCAGGAAACAATAAAATGAAGTCACAATATATCCTCCAATCAGTTGAGGCAGGATTAAATGTACTGGCAGATAAGCCTATGGCTATTGATTCTACCGGCTTCGCGAGCCTGCTGGAAGCTTTTAAGATTGCCGATCGGAAGAAGGTGCTTTTATATGATATCATGACAGAACGGTATGAGATTACAAGCATATTACAGAAAGAATTTGTTCATCTTCCGGAGGTTTTCGGCGAGCTGGAAAAAGGGACAGAAGAGAATCCAGCAGTAACTAAAGAAAGTGTCCATCATTTTTATAAAACCGTGTCGGGTGCTCCTCTGGTTCGGCCAGCCTGGTTTTTTGACGTTAATCAGCAGGGAGAGGGGATTGTAGATATTACGACTCATATGGTCGATCTTATCCAATGGGAGTGTTTTCCTGAAACTGCACTCGACTATAAGAAGGATGTTCAGATACTATCAGCGAGACGATGGCCCACGGATCTAAGCCTGGAACAATTCAAAGAGGTGACCAAACAAACCGCATATCCTTCCTATTTGGCTAACAGCGTCCATGATGGTGTTCTGAGCACGTATTCTAATGGTGAACTCAATTATAGCCTAAAGGGTATTCACGCCAAAATCTCGGTTAGCTGGGATTTTAAAGCGCCGGAAGGAACAGGCGACACTCACTTTTCTGTGATCCGCGGCACAAAAGCAAATGTCATTATCAGACAGGGTAAAGACCAGAACTACAAGCCGGCGCTGTATGTCGAACCTCTTCAAAATAGTTCACAATTTGAAACCGCTCTTTTAAGAAATATGTCAGTTCTGGCAAAGAAATATGCCGGATTAAGTGTGAAAAAATCTAATGACGGATGGGAGATCATAATTCCTGATGAATTCAAGGTCGGGCATGAAGCGCATTTTACCCAGGTCACCAGGAGATATCTTGAATATCTGAGGGCTGGTAAATTACCTGAGTGGGAAGTCCCCAATATGATCACCAAGTATTATACGACAACTCAGGCAAGAGAGGTAGCGTTGAAGAATAAATAGTTAATCGAAGAAGCCTTCTTTTTTGTAATACGCCATACTGAGTATGATCATCCGATTATAAGTCTTTAGTCCGTCGGGTTGCCTGTTTACTTTTAAATAATTATCATAAAACAGATTACTTAGTAAATTAACATCACCCTGATATTTCGTCCAGAATTTTTGCTCGGATGAGAGATCATTCTTTACGGGAAGGGAAAGCTGATCTTTCATCGCTCGGTATGAAATGCTGTCTGTTGCCCATACCTCTTTCATGAATTCCTGCATGGCATGATAATAGGCTGAATATTTTAGCAACGGATTGTCGGAAGATTTGGCAGCAATAAAACCGATGAAATTGGCTTCGTCTTCGGCGCCGATACCCATCTGATGCGCCATTTCATGACAGGCCACAAACGGTTTGCTAAACTCCGGCATCATACTATTGAATTGAGCCTCTCCCGTAAATGGATTAAAATGACCGGCTGTACCCAGGTAGTTTAATACAGGGCTGAGTAAGCCCGGTTTAGCCATCGGCTTTACTGATGGTAGATCAAAGCTGGTGAGCTCTTGCATAGATTCGATCGCCGGGGCGATAATCTCTGCTTTACCATATTCCAGACCAGATCGGGCTAAGGCAGCTCGCGAAGAATTGGTTGAATCAATAAGCATGGAGGTCATGGAAACAAGTTCTGCCTGGCTATAAGAATATTGATCGAGATGCAATCTTTTTCCGGCACTTTGACGAAAATAGTTTAGTCCCCAGAGCAGGTAAAAGAGGGCAATTGCAAGTTCTAATTTCATCAAAAATCCAAGCATCTTATAGGCCGCCTGTCTAAAGTTCTTTAGTATCAGTAGCTTGATCAATTGATAGCAGCCGATAGCAACAAACAGAATGATCAGCGAATAAATTATATCTCCTATACTGAAGGGGACATAATTGAAAAGAAAGAGCAGTCCGTTTCGGATTGCAGGGTAAGCGCTTGTCGAATAATATTTCTCAATTGTTTCGGGATAATTCTTCAAGTTGAAAATAAGAAGCAGAGTAATCAAAAGGATTCCTGCTGATGTTAATCTCCGCTGAAAGCCAATCGGGTTTATTTTATTATGACTTTTCATTTTAACGGAACCCCCTGGCCTGAAGGTTAAAAAGTTCAGCGTAGCGGCCTGGATTGGCCAATAGCTCTTCATGACTGCCTATCTCCACCATCTCGCCATTTTCAAGTACCAGAATACGATCAGCCATACGGACAGTAGAAAAACGGTGGGATATAAGGATTGCAGACTTTTCTCTGGTCAGCTCGGTAAAGCGTTGAAAGACCTCGTATTCGGCTCTTGCATCCAGTGCCGAAGTAGGTTCATCTAGAATCAGAACAGGTGTATCTTTCA
The DNA here is from genome assembly GCA_964521175.1 of uncultured Sphingobacterium sp. Classification (GTDB taxonomy): domain Bacteria; phylum Bacteroidota; class Bacteroidia; order Sphingobacteriales; family Sphingobacteriaceae; genus Daejeonella. The sequence goes on along the minus strand of CAZFQV010000015.1, from coordinate 2,351 downwards.
TATAAGCCCTGGCGAGTGCTACTTTTTGCCATTCGCCTCCTGAGAGTTCTATACCATTAGCAAATCGTCTTCCGAGCATCTGATTATATTCCCCCGGAAATCGATTTATCAGTAGGTCTGCAAGGCTTTTCTTTGCTGCCGATTTGATATGGGGAAGATCGTCCTTTTTCATGATATTGCCAGTTGCGATATTCTGAGCAAAGGTCATCTGGTATTTTATAAAATCTTGAAATATGACACCCATGTTGTTTCGAAGGTCAACAAGATTATATTTTTTGAGGTCTATTCCGTCAAGGAGAATCCGTCCTTCTGTTGGATCATACAGCCTTGCTAACAGCTTTACCAGCGTTGATTTACCGGCTCCATTTTCTCCGACGAGTGCTAGTTTTTCCCCGACATGGAGTGTAAAATTGAGATTTCTGTTGGCCCACAACTCTGAGTTAGCATAACGAAAGCTCACATTTTCAAATACAAAACCCTGCCTGATCGGCTGCGGGAATGGAAGCGAGTCAGGGAGAGACAAGATTTTTGGCCTGATTTCGAAAAATTCAAAAAAGTCAGTTAGGTAAATAGCGCCCTGTGATATTCCTGTGAATCGGGTTAGAATCCCTTCCAGAAGTGAGCGCATCTGACGGAAAGATCCGGCCAGGAAGGTGAGCTCGCCGATACTTACCCTTCCTTCTACGGTTCTTAATATGATGATTGCATAGGCCGTATAATATCCCGCACTACCCAGTATAGATAGTAGTACACCCCACCCGGCACGACTGATTATGAGTCTTTTATTATCTCTATAAAATTTATCTGAAAGGGCTCTGAACCGCTCTGAGATAAAGGCTGAGAGGTTAAATATCTTTACCTCTTTTGCTGTTTCGTCGCTGGCGCCGAGATAGCGAATATAATCTAGTTCGCGGCGTTCGGGCGTCTGGCCTCTCGTAAGAGCATAGCTTTTGTCATTAAAATAGGACTCGCCCAGAAAGGAAGGGATAATCGCTACGAATAATAGCAATATTAGCCAGGGATTGAACGCTACGAGGCCGGCGGCGAGGAATAACATGGTAATGATATCCTGAATCTGACTCATGAGTTGGGAGAGCAGCATTGTACGACCTGTGGTTTGTTGTCGTGCACGCTCCATTTTGTCATAGAATACAGAGTCTTCAAACTGATCCAGATCCAGGGAAGCAGCGTGCTCCAGGATACGGATAGAGGTATAGTTTGAGAATTTATCCCCTAGCAAACTGTCAATCAATACGTTAATTCTACTCAGGCTATCGGCAAGAATGGCTAGTCCGAATTCGATGCCTACCAATAACCAAAGGTGACCATATGATCCACTAGAAGCATTGGTACTTAGAAATAATACTTCATCAATGATTAATTTTCCAAGATACAGTATCGCTAACGGAAGAGCCGATCTGATGAGACGAAGCACAGCACTTGCCAAGGTCATCCAAGGGCTGGTCTTCCAGACAAGTTTCAGGAAAGCGGGTAGATTCGCCAGGGCTGAAAGCTTTTCTCTGAGACTCAGCGTATTTACAGGCACTGAATTTCTAGGTTTTCTTTCGAACCTGCGCTTTTCACTCATGTATACAAACTTATATAATTTGTGGTATGTTCTTACAGCATAATTTTATGGTATACCAAAGGACGGGGAAAATCGGCTGCGGCGGGGAGATATGTTGTAAAATGTTTAGCTTCGGGAGTGTTATCACTTAAAATAAATATCTATGCTTGTTATAAAAAATCACCGTGAGTTTGAACAGTATCTGGGTAAGGATCTGGGCAGTTCATCTTATCATACAATAACGCAGGAACAGGTCATGCAGTTTGCGGATGCGACACTAGACCATCAATGGATACATACCGACTCTGAAAGGGCAAGCAAGGAGAGTCCGTTTAAAACGGCAATAGCTCATGGATACCTCAGTCTCTCTTTGATCCCTTATCTATGGAAGCAGATTATTGATATCCAAAACCTCAAAATGGAGATTAATTATGGCATTGAGCAGCTGAAATTCGGGCAAGCGGTGCCTATAGGTAGCGAAGTAAGGCTGAAAGCCAGGCTTGCCGGCATCCTCAATCTGAGAGGTGTCACGAAAGCTACGATCAGGGTAGAACTGGAGATTAAGGATCAGCCCAAGTCCGCATTTTCGGGGGACGTTATTTTCTTGTATCATTTTTTAGAGTAATGTGTAATCCTGGCCTCCATGGATGCTCTCAATTTGTTCGCTGGCATCTCCTGTTTCTTGGATATCTTCGGAGATTTTCAAAGAAACTATTTCCCGGACTTTGAAAAAACAGGGTTCATACAAATGAGGACTACCCTTATACATCTGCAAAAGAACCCG
>CAZFQV010000014.1:0-17587 GCA_964521175.1 uncultured Sphingobacterium sp. | reverse complement strand
TCTAATATTCTACAGTCGATAATTAAGTTTTTCATGTTATTCCGTTTTATTTTCCTAATAAGCCATCCTTTACACCGTAAAGAAAATCTATTACATAATGGAGAGTTTTTGCTGTCCTCGCCATCCCTGATGCGACACTTCTTGCATCTGAATTTGAAATAGCGATCTCTCCGCCATTGGTTTCCGCCATCTCGCATTCTGTTAGAGAATGAAAGAGCGGTTTAAATTCTAATGTTTTCATGATTGACAATTGCTAATATTTAACCTACTCTTTTCAGGCTTTTCGGTTTCCGCCTTTGCCGTACGGCATTTATCGCGATAACCTAAGTAACTCATCTTCAATATAATAAAACTATAGTAAACTAAAAAAAATATTTATTTTACGGTTAAGACCACCGTCATAGTTTGCTTCCTCTTCTTCTTTCAGCAGCCGGAAGTCCATATGAATTCTCATGAGATATTTTTTACTGTAATAATATGAACCCATTTGCCGGGAATATTCAATGGGAGCATCCCTGAGCTTTAGCTCTTCCAGTAGTTTATAAACCATGGATGTTGAAAGATTTAATCGTCGACCAAGCTGTTGCGGCGTGCCTGTCCGGCGATATTTGATCATTTCATGTAGCCTATTAATTCTTTCGATGTGCTCAATCAGTTTCATGGCTTATAATGTTTATAAATTATACAGTTACCAGATTATCCATTATATATTGATTCCATAATGCAAAGTATTCACCTTTTGCCTGCATGAGGCGACTATGATTGCCTTCTTCTGCCACCTGGCCATTCTTTAAAACGATTATCTTATCTGCTTTGTGGATTGTAGTTAAACGATGTGCTATAACAATCAGCGTTTTGCCTTGCTTAACGAAATGGCTGATTGCCTTTTGCACGAATTTTTCAGAAGTTGAGTCGAGTGAGGATGTTGCTTCATCGAGTATCAAAATAAGCGGATCCCTATATAGCGCTCTGGCAATAGCAATCCTTTGCCGCTGGCCTCCGGATAAGCTCAGCCCGTTTTCACCGATAGGTGTATTGTAGCCCTGGGGTAAGCTTTCTGCGAAGCTGTCGATGCCGAGTTTACTGCACAGATCTAACACCTTCTGTAGATCAGGTTCGTCTTCTCCTACAACAATATTGTCGATGATATTCCCTGAAAACAGATGGGTTTGCTGGGGAACAACGCCTATTAGCCGTCTAAGTGACTCCTTACTTATATAATCCAACGAGTACCGACCGATCAGAATACGTCCGCCATTTAGGGGGTAAATCTTGTGTAATAAAGCCAATAATGTAGATTTTCCCGAACCGCTCTCCCCGACAATCGCGGTCATCTTCCCGATGGGAATCTCCAGATTAAGATTCTCGAACACCTGCACCCGCGTCCCATAACGAAAGCTTAGCGCCTCAAATCTAATATCACCGATTTTAGTGTCATTCAACTCAATGCTGTTCTCTTCCGGCTGTGTTTCCATCTCAAGATCCATGATTTCAAAGAGCCGATCGGCTGCAATGAGGGCATCCTGAACGGTGCTGTTCATCCCGATAAAGGAAGCCACGGGTGTGGTAAAATAGCCGATTAATGTGTAGAAAGACAATAGCTCGCCTGGACTGATCCTATTATCCAGCACAAACCCTGTTCCTACCCATAATAACAAGATAGTAAAGCCCTGTGAAATCAACTCGGTAGAAGTTCCTGAGAACAGCGAGTTCATTCCAGATCTGTAAACAGTCCTTAGCAGCTTAATAAACCGGATTTCAGTTTTATTATTTGCATGATCTTCCAGACCGAATCGTTTGATAGTTCCGACAGCATTTAGACTCTCTACAAGCTGCGATTCCAGCTCCGCTCCATCCTCCATCAGCTTCCGTTGTACTTTTTTATTGAGGCGATTGGAAACCAGGTAGATCGCCAAATATAAAGGCACGATCAAAAACATAATCACAGCTAACTTCCAGTAATAGGTGAACATCAGGATAAGAGAAAACAGTAGCATGAAAAGGTTCACCGCGAGATTGATGGATATGTCATTAATGAATACCCTTATTTTAACTGCATCTCCGATACGTGAGGTAATTTCTCCGATGCGCATGGTGTCAAAGAATTGCTGAGGGAGTTGCATGAGATGCTTATAATAGCCTAGAATAAGACGAGCATCAATCATCTGTCCGGTACGTAAGATGAAAATACTTTTCATGCTTCCTATGAACAATCGTAATGACAGCAAAAACACCATCCCAAGACTCATCAGATTCAATAGCTTACGGTTATTATCTACGATCACAAAGTCGACGATCTTCTGAATAAATATCGAGGTGGACAGCCCTAAAACGGTATAGACCAACGCTCCGAACAGCGCCTGAATGAGGATTTCTCTATGAGGGTGTAACAATACCCAGAGGCGTGCGCGCATTGTATTATTAGTGCCAGGGACTGGCTTAAAAGTATCCGAAGGAAGCAAAAGAATTAGTACGCCGGTCCATTCAGTTTTGAATGCTTCGTGACTTCTTTTGTGCACTTGTCCGTCGGCAGGATCCATAAGCCCGATGTGTTTTTTGTACAGGCCGAGTATAACAACATAATGATGAAGTCTTTCTTTGACAATCATATGGGCGATCGCCGGAAGTGGGATACTGGCGAGACTTTCAAACGGGCCTTTGACGCCTTTTGCTTCGAATCCGAAGCTCCGGGCAGCTTCTATCATCCCCAACACATTGGTTCCCTTCTTGTCTGTTCCGGCCTTTTGCCTGATCTTTGCAATCGGGATGTCCAGGCTATAATGCCGGAAAATTGACGCAAGACAGGCCGCTCCACAATCAGATACATCCCTTTGTTTGATCCTGATATTCATCCCATTACTGTGTTAAGCCGCTATTCGCTCTGGATTCCAGCCAGTCTTCTGTCTGATCGAAAAGGAGTTGGAAAAGACTTCGCTCTGTTATTCGGAAGCTGGCTCGAAAATTCATTCCTTTCTTAAGGTTGCCTCTCGTAGTTCCCAGCTGAAGAAAATTTTTGTCCAGACTGCACAAAATCTTAAACACCGGTTTCCCATCTTTTGACATGATGATGTCTTCCGAAATTTCAAGCACTCTTCCGTGCAGCAGTCCCCATTGATGATAGTTGAAAGCATAGATCTGGAAATTTACCCGCTGGCCTTTTTTGATTAGTCCGATATCAGCGGGACTAACATAGCAACAGGCAAGCAGTTCGGTTTCCGGGGATATCTCAGCGATTTTCTGATTCAGGAAAATGTAACTGCCAGGCATTAAGCCTGACATATTTTGTACTGAACCCTGAAATGGTGAAATCAACGTATAGAGTTTCCGCTGTTCATTGAGAACTGCTATTTTAGATCTTAACTCTCTTATTTCTTCAGAATTGGAAATCCCTTCGGTCTGCCATTGTGTTTTGTATTTGCCATTCAGTATACGTGACCGTGCAAGCAACTGATCATATTCCAGACTAATTTTTTCATATTCGGATAAGGTTATGGCATTGTTGTCGTACAAATACCTGTACCTTTCTAATGTCTTTCGACCCTGTGTTAATGCATTGAGACCCTCAGCTCGTTCCTGGATAAACTGTTGCCAGGATGCTGCATATTGGCCTGAGCTAAATGCCGGCTTTTCGAAATCGGCAGCGTCGACGCTATTGACTAAAAGGCGGATGTCTTTTTGAAATAATTCTAGCCTTCCTAATCGCTCAGTAAGGAAATTAGCCTGATCATCTGTGGGCGTCATATTGATTTGCAATACAGTATCGCCTCTTGAAATTTTCTGATTTTCGTGGATGGGTATTTTTATTAATTCGCCACTTACCGGAGCGCTAAGTACTGCCCGCTCAATAGATGCTTGCAGGATACCGTCACCCTTGACGCTGATCTCGAGATAGACGAATGGTAAAGCAAGTAGTAAGAGTGCAAAAGAGAGCAATATGGTAAGATAGACAGCCTTACTTCGCGTATTGATACGATATCTGTATACCAGAGACAAGGGAAAATGTTTATCCGTATAAGGAGTGAATACCGGCATCTCATTCATTCAATACAATAAATCTATAGCAATGACTGAATGTTCGATATGCTGCGCTAGCTAACGGTCTTGCTTAGCTAGCCAGTGGTATAAGTCTCGCTAGCTGAAGATCCCGGTCATCAGGAGTTAATTTATTAACGGTGCCATTTAGATTTCACCATTCCTTTTTCTTATAAACCATTCAATACTAAGTAATATCAGGATGAGGAAGAAAACAAACCTAATGTCTATAGGTTCTTCATATTTCTGGTCTTCATACCATATCGTCTTAATGCTTTCGTTGGCTTTGATCATATTGGGAAGTTCCATAATCTTCGCCGGAAGAATTAGTTGACCATTGCTCTGTGCAGCCATCGTATACAACAACTGATGATTGGCACGGGTTTGCTTAAACTCGGCTTGCTGCTGAGTGATTACAAACTTGCCGGAGGCTTCCTTCTCGTCCTTGCCCTGCACTGTTTTTGCAGAATAATTATAGCTTCCCGAGGGTAGAATCCCTGCGTCTAAAATATACGCATCAGTAGTGCGTGAAAAAATAAAGGAATAGCTTTTTCCATCCTGGCTTTTCAGATCAATATTTACATCAGGCGTATTGACCAACTCATAAGCATCATTATATAGCTCAGCGTTCAGAATAACGGACTCATTTTCATCAAATGTATTTTTCGTAGAATATACTCTGAATTTCTGCCGATCATTCCTGACAGACAGGAACTGAATTGCCTTAATAATAAGTTCATCTACCGCCTCATGATTTGAATTTTCGTGGAAGTCCTCGAGACGCCATCGCCATAGTCCTTCACCAGCGAGTACAGCTACTTTATGCGATGGTTCATCATTAAAAACGAGCAGCGGCATTTTAGTCACCAGCCTCCCAATTTGCTGGTTGATCAGCACACTGCCTGCGGATTTTAAGCGGTAATTTCCGGACGGACTTAAGAGCGGTGCAAAGTTCTGTATCTTTGTCTTTGTAGCCTCGCTAAGGGTAAATGCGTAGAAGTCAGTGTTGAAATTAGCGATACTTTCCTGCATATCTCCTGTTGGTGCAATGCTGAGAACCGGCTGTAAGGCAGAAAAGTTGGCGATGTTGCTTTGGCTGCCCAGGATGAGCAACAAAGGCTTGGATGCACCGAGTTTAAAGATTTCCTGTGCGTTATTGGTCAATGAAGGGAGTTGATGTAGAATGATTACCCCTGCTTCCTGAATGTCCGTTTTTGAAACTTGATCGGCCATGCTGATCTTCACCGAATAATTTTTACTCGTTTCTATGGATTGCTTCAGCGCTGTGAGGTCAGGATGCGGAGAATTAGCAATAACGATAACTTTCTCCCTGCCATCGATTACCTCCACGAAAATTGTCTCGGTGTTATTTTTGACAGATAACTCATTTGAAATAGGCGAAAGATGGATAGTGTACTGCTGTATGCCTTTGCGTTTGGCGAGTAACATTACCGGAACAACAAGCCTGTAATCATCTGAATTGATGTTCACCTGTTGTGAAAATACGTTGCCCGATTCGTCCTTGATGGTCAGCATGCTGGTGCTTCCTTGTGCCTGGTAAGCCTCTATGGTAACCTCAAGCTGGAACTGGTTATCGAGAAAAGTAATGTTATTGTAGTTTACGTTTGAGATCAGCAGATCCTTTTTCGGTACGGTATCTCCTAAGGCGATGGTATACACTGGTGCCTTTAAATTCGCTACCTGATAGTAGGGATTTCCGCCACGGTTGTAGATACCATCACTTGCCAGGATGAGAGCGCCAATATTTCGATTGGTGAACCGATCGTCAACAGCTTTAAACAAGGCAGAAATATCCGTAAAAGACTCATTAAAGGTATAATCCGTGCCATCGTTAATGGATGCTCCGAAACTCATGGAGCGTACTTCAAAGTCTTTTGAAAGAGTTTGCTCTATCTCCTTAAGGCTCTGTCGGTATGAATCTTCATTAAAGTCCTTTGCTTTCGATACTAAGATAGAGGCAGAGTTATCCTGAGCAATAATAATCAGAGGCTTTTCTATGGTCTTTTCTATCTTTTTGACAAGCGGAGCAAAGAGCAGGAAGGAAAGGATAGCTATCGCCAGCGTCCTTAATGCGAATAAGAGGTTACGAAATGATCTGCTGAGATGTGATGATGACCCGTAAAGTAGGAGAGCATATAAAATACCCAATATCAGGCATCCTGAAAGCCATAAAAATGTGCCAGAGCTGAACTGCAGTTGAAATAATAATGGCATACTACAAATATGCCTTTTTTTCTTTAGGCTTCACACAGCCGAAACCAGCTAGTCGATCTCGAAGTTGGCATTCACCACGGCGACGATTTCCTTCCGGATTGAACTCACATCATTTACCCCGTAGTCGGATATTAAGTTCGAATTCTCAGGGGTGATCTGGATGACGCCCATCCTCGCGCTTTTCAGCGTGCCCAGCTTTCTGCCAGTTGCTTCGGCGATGCGCTGTCCTCGGGTCATTGCGTCTTTGGCCGCTTCGGCCTGGATCTCGATTTTGATATCGCCAATTTTAGTATAATAGTATTCTGGTGGGTTAACTTGAAAATTTATACCCTTCTCTACAAGAGAACTGATCTCCAGCGAGATCTCCTTGATGAGATTTACGTCTGCAGACGATACATCGATGGTCTGTGAAGCTGTGTATGACCTCACTCCGGTATTCTGCCCCTGCGAGTTAAAGCTATAATTAGGGTAAGTATTAAACGTTTGGAAGTTGACCAGATCCTTGTCGAAACCTTTTGTCTTAAGATATGCAAGTAGCACTGGCTTTTGAGCTTCAAGCTCGCGGTAGGCATCCCGGGCCGTTGGAGCCTCAGCCATGATCGTCCCCCGCAAGATTCCTAAGTCAGAAACGATAACTGATTTTGCAGATCCCGTTACCGTGATGATCTGACTTTCACTTTTTATTTTGCGTAGGGTGACAGCTAAAATAATGACGGAAATGATCAGCGCGATACTGGCGATTGCCGAAGGGAGGATGAAACGGTTTTTTGTCATAGTTTTTGATATTAGATATTGCCTGAATCAAGCCCGGTTTTCCTTTAAACTTCGTCCTATAGCATTCCTCCATCTACAGGGATTACCTGTCCGGTGATATAGGAGCCCATGTCCGAGCCTAAAAATACACAAAGATTCGCTACATCGTCTGTTTCACCTGCGCGTTTCAACGGAATAGCCTGAGTCCATCCTTCCATCACTTTCGGATCCAGCACTTCGGTCATTTCGGTTTTTATAAAACCGGGGGCAACCACGTTTGACCGAATATTACGGGAGCCCAGCTCCTTAGCTATTGATTTAGAAAAACCAATAATGCCTGCCTTTGAAGCCGCATAGTTCGCCTGCCCGGCATTGCCCTGCACGCCTACTACCGAGCTCATATTGATAAATACGCCTTTACGGTTCTTCATCATCACCTTTGAAGCAGCTTTAGTGATATTAAACACTGATTTCAGATTAATATTTAAAACATCGTCCCAATTCTCCTCGGTCATCCGCATTAGAAGCCCGTCTTTGGTTATACCCGCATTATTGACGACAATATCCAGGGATCCGAAATCAGCGACGATATCACCAATCAACTGTTCGGATTCGTCAAATTTAGAAGCATCAGAGCGATACCCTTTAACTTTTGTATTATAAACCTGCAACTCCTTTTCAAGTGCTTCGCCTTTTTCTACAGATGACAAATAGGTGAACGCCACGTTTGCACCATGTTCAGCGAATTTTTCAGCGATCTTGCGACCTATTCCTTTTGATGCACCTGTAATAAGTGCAATTTTTCCTTCGAGTAATTTCATGTAAGGTTTGTTCTTTAACGGCAAAATTTAGAAAGGTGAAAATAGGAATTTTCCCAGGAAAACATATAGTTTTAAGCAACGATAGGCAAAAACGAGCTTATACAGGGCCAAGAATGAGTAGTGGTCAGACTCTTGCCGGGATAAACTTCATTGACAGCGAGTTTACACAATGACGTGTATTCTTTTCTGTGTAACGCTCTCCTTCAAAGACATGCCCAAGATGGGCCCCACAGTTGGCACAGAGAATCTCAGTCCGACGTCCGTCCGCATCTGCCTCTTTTTTCACTGCACCGGGTATTTCATCATCAAAGCTCGGCCATCCGCAATGAGATACGAATTTATCTTCCGACCGATACAGAGGGGTATCACAGCGTTTGCATACGTACGTTCCAGCTTCCTTGTTATTTAATAATTCTCCCGTAAAAGGCCGTTCTGTTCCTTTGTGAAGAATGATATATTCCTCCTCCGCTGTTAGTTTATTATATTCCACTGATTCAGTATTTATACAAAGATAACATGACAATAGGCAAAGGGTTTATCAAGAGTTATAAATGACTCGGCGAAAACAATTAGGAGATCTCCAATTTTGCGGATCTGATCGATCTTATATCAGTAGATGTTTATACGCAGACCAGAGTTTTTTATCGGAAACTGAGCGCCGGGAATGTAATTTAGGAAGTCCCGGCTAATAGAACGGATATCTATTCCTCTTCTTCAGGTAGGGCATAGCTTAATTCCACGTTTCCCACCCCCTTCGAAAATATGCCTATTTCTTTGGCCGCAGCCTGTGAAAGGTCAATGATAAAATACTTGCTGTGTGGACCACGGTCGTTCACCTTCACTTCTACTGATCGGCCATTATCCAGGTTCGTGACAGTAACTATTGTGCCGAATGGCAATTTAAGATGTGCGGCAGTAAATTTCTGATTGCTGAAAACCTCGCCACTGGTGGTCCGGCGGCCGTGAAATTTACTTGCATAATAAGTGGCCTTCCCTATGACACTTTTTGTTTTTTTCAGCCCATTATCTGCTTTTGCAAACTCTCCCGGTATTGTTGTGAGTAGAGTAAAGAGGATAAAAATGAATGTTTTCATAGCTCATTCTTATGTTCAGGTGTAAAGATGCAGTTTTACAAATAAAAGATCAAAGATAGAAACTTATATTTTCCGATAATATTGTTGCAAGCTGCGGATGATGCAATATTTAAATGGACCGTAAAGTCGCAAAATGTGACTTCATGTCTAACTAAATCGGGCATAAAAAAACCGACTTCGTCAAGGAGTCGGTTTTTTTATTTTTTATAAATGTAAGTTTTTATTTCGCTAGTTCTTCTGCCATTGCCTCGCCAATTTCGGCAGGTGATTCGACTACTCTAATACCACATTCTCGCATGATTTTCATCTTAGCAGCCGCCGTATCATCTGCACCACCAACGATTGCTCCGGCATGACCCATGCGGCGTCCAGGAGGCGCAGTTTGTCCTGCGATAAAGCCTACAACCGGCTTAGTTCCATGTTCTTTAATCCAGCGCGCTGCATCAGCTTCCATGCTTCCTCCGATCTCACCAATCATGACAATTCCTTTTGTCTCAGGATCGTTCATCAATAGCTCTACCGCTTCCCGTGTTGGCGTACCTATGATCGGATCTCCGCCGATACCGATGGCCGTAGTAATCCCGAGTCCGGCTTTTACTACCTGGTCAACGGCTTCGTACGTCAGTGTGCCTGATTTAGAAACAATACCTACTCCACCTTTTCTGAAGATAAAGCCGGGCATAATACCAATTTTAGCTTCGTCAGCGGTGATAATTCCCGGACAGTTCGGACCGATCAGTCGGCAGTCGCGATCAGATATATACTCCTTCACCATGATCATATCCTTAGTAGGAATTCCTTCGGTAATACACACGATAACCTTAATCCCTGCTTCGGCAGCTTCCATGATCGCATCGGCGGCAAAAGCGGGCGGCACGAAAATGATAGACACATCTGCGCCAGTCTTATCAACAGCGTCCTGGACAGTATTATAAACCGGACGACCCAGGTGTTCCTGTCCGCCTTTTCCGGGCGTAACACCACCCACAACCTGGGTTCCGTAATCAATCATTTGTGAGGCATGATAGGTGCCTTCGTTACCTGTAAAGCCCTGAACTATTACTTTTGAATCTTTATTAACCAGTACACTCATCGGATATGTTTTTGTACCGCAAAGCTAACAGAATCGGCAAGAAAGTCAAAAGGTAAAAGAAAAAGAATTAGAGGGGATACAAGGTATGCAGTACATGGCAATTATTGAGAAGGGATTACTCCTGATTTTCTCTTCGGTCTGGTAGTGTCAAATCAGTGGTTAGTGTGTTAATGGCCTTCAGGTATGCTTCCTGGTCGAATTCATTCTCACTTTTAGCGATTACCACTGCCGCCACTCCATTTCCAATCAGATTGGTGATGGCTCTTGCTTCGGACATGAACCTATCCACACCTAATAATATTGCAATACTCTCTACGGGGATCACCTTTAAAGCCGTTAACGTCGACGCTAAAATAATAAATCCGCTACCGGTGACTCCGGCGGCCCCCTTAGAAGTAACCATCAGCACCCCGAGAATAGTAATCTGTTGACCCAGGGTCAGATTGATATTAAATACCTGCGACAGGAAAATTACTGCCATAGATAGATAAATAGCGGTGCCATCCAGGTTAAAAGAATAACCGGTAGGAATAACCAGGCCGACAACCGACTTGGAACATCCGAAAATCTCCATTTTCTGGATCATACTCGGCAGCACCGACTCGGAAGAGGAAGTACCCAATACGATCACGATTTCTTGCCTGATATACCTCAGGTATTTCATCAGACTGAATTTAAAGAGATAGCAAATGGTGTTCAGCACCACAAAAATAAAGATAGCCATCGTCATGTAGACCGCAATCATTAATTTCCCAAGCGGATACAGCGAGGCAAGTCCGTATGTGCCGATTGTAAACGCTATTCCGCCAAAGGCACCAAAAGGGGCGAGCTTCATAATCATTTTCATGATGTTAAAAATGACCTGCGATAATTTCTCAAAAGTGGTGATCAGCGAAGCCCCTTTAGCTCCCATGTGACTGAGCGCATAGCCAAAAAGAACGGCGAAAAACAGGATCTGAAGAATGTCGCCCTTTGCGAACGATTCAAAAATATTCGACGGGACGATATGGGCAAAAAACTCAAGCCAATTCATCCCTGCAGCACCATCCTGATAAGCTTGAATTTTAGCTACATCAGGATGGCTAGAATGCACATCTACACCTCTGCCGGGACCAAAGATATTGGCCACCAATAGTCCGATAACAATGGCCAGAGTAGTGACGATTTCAAAATAAAGCAGAGCCTTTCCGCCTACTCTTCCCACTTTCTTCATGTCGCCCATTTGGGAGATTCCAAGTACGATGGTAAAGAAAATGATCGGCGCAATGAGCATCGTGATCATGTTGATAAAGGTCTGTCCTATCAATTTCGCTGTAGGAGCGAAAGCCGGAAAATTCATCCCAACCAGAACGCCAATGACAATGGCGACTAAGACCTGAAATGTAAGATGGGATGCAACCTTCTTCATAAATTCAATGACAAGAAAATCTAAGGTAATTTATTTTTCGAAAAAGAAAGTGATCCTAAACAATGATCATTCTGACTCTCCCGGGAGAATGCAGGCGCGAATACCCCGACCTAAGATTTGGCAATCCCCACGGAGCTGAACTGCAGATCGTACAAACGTTTGTAATATCCATTCAGCTTCAGAAGTTCTTGATGAGTACCTGCTTCCATGATCTCACCGTGGTCAAGCACAATGATCTTATCCGCATTCTGAATGGTCGATAGGCGGTGAGCAATCACGATTGAGGTGCGGCCCTGCATCAGCTTGGTAATTGCATGCTGGATAAGCTCCTCCGTCTCTGTGTCGACAGAAGCCGTCGCCTCGTCCAGGATCAGTATACTGGGATTATAGACCATTGCCCTGATAAAAGATATCAGCTGAGCCTGGCCAACGGAAAGAGTAGCACCTCGTTCCATCACCTGATAGTCAAAGCCGCCAGGTAGTTGTTGGATAAAATCTTCTGCTCCAACCTCTCTTGCCGCATCAATAAGTTGCTGGCGACTTATTCCCGGATTGTTAAGATTGATATTGCCTGCTATGGTATCCGAAAAAAGAAATATATCTTGTAATACGGTGGCGATATGCGCACGCAGATAGTTTAATTCATAGTCACGCACATCTATCCCGTCAATTAGCACCTGACCTCTATTAATTTCATAAAAGCGGTTTAAGATATTTATCGTCGAGGATTTGCCGGCTCCCGTGGCGCCAACAAGAGCCAGTGTTTCCCCGGGCTTTATATGGAATGAAATATCTTTAAGCACCCAGTTTTCTGAATCATAGGCAAACCAGACGTTTTTAAACTCTATATCACCCTGAAGCTCTTCCGGCTGAAGCTCTCCTGTATTGGCAGTCGTCTCATGAGTATCCAGCACATCAAAAATTCGTTCCGCACCCACCATACCCATCTGAAGGGTATTGAATTTGTCTGCCAGCTCCCGGATGGGGCGGAAAAGCATGTTAATGAACATGATAAAGGACACCACAACACCCGGTGAAATTCTGTTCGCTAATATTGATTCGGAGCCCCACCATACCAGCAAACCGATTGAAACGGCTGAAATTATTTCTACAACAGGGAAAAATATGGAATAATACCAGTTCGACCGGATATGGGCATCACGATGCTTTGCGTTAATCTGTTTAAACTTCCGCATCTCCTGTTTTTCCCGGGCAAAATATTGTATAATTCTGATCCCGGTGATGTGTTCCTGTAAAAAGGTATTCAGGTTAGTGACCTGGCTACGGACATCCTGAAACGCCGATTTAATGGCTTCCTTAAATACATAAGATGCGATCATGAGCAGGGGCATAGGAATCAGAACCACCAGGGTTAGTTCCCAGTCGGTGTATAGCATCACTGCTAATATGGCCACTACCTGTAGAATATCGCCCACAATGACGATAAGACCTTCAGAAAAGATATCAGCTATAGTTTCCAGATCGGAAACGGTTCGAGTAATCAATTTTCCGATAGGGGTATGGTCGAAATATTTTAAACGAAGACTGCTAATATGATTGAAAACGCGTACCCTTAAATCTTTGATGACCGACTGCCCTAATACATTGGTGTAAAAGGTGTGGAAATACTGAACCAGGCTTTGGATAAGCAGCGCCGCGATCATCAGAAGAGTCATATTAGCCAGGCCACTACGATCATTATCGATGATGTATTGATCGAGAGTTAGTTGTATTAACCAGGGCCTTATGGGTGCTAGAATTGCAATTAAAATGGTCAGTACCACCGACAAGACAAATATCCTCTTATAAGGCTTAACAAAGTGAAAAACCCTTCTGAGAAGGTGCACATCGACTGCTCTGCCGCTAACTTTTGCCATAGTCGATGAAGGGCTTAGAGATTAGGGCGTATGGGTACTTAACACGAGTGAGATACAAGCCACAGGCAGGGACCGATTCTCCGGCGTTTGATCTGTTCTTGCTTTCAATGATCGCACGGATGTCATCAGCTTGAATTTCCTGCCTGCCCACTTTTAAAAGTGTCCCGACAATAGCGCGCACCATATTCCTTAAGAAGCGATCAGCTGAAATATGAAATACCATTCCCTCCCGGGTATCTTCCCACTCCGCGTTGCTAATCACGCAGTTATTGGTAAATGTCTGAGTGTTTGATTTACTGAAGCTACTGAAGTCCCGGTATTCAGATAAAATTTCGGCAGCCCGATTCATTAAATCTATGTCAGGGATATTTCTTAGCATCCATGACAAATTATGCTTAAACGGATCTTTATAAAAGTGAATATGATATTCATACGATCTGCTGACTGCGTCGAACCTGGCATGGGCATCCGGGGCCACCTTGTATATCTGCTTTACAGAAATATCAAAAGGCAGTATCGAGTTAAGACTGACTAAGACCTGAGGAGACTCCACGTCGACGACCCGGCTCTGCAGATCGAAATGAGCGAATAGCTGTCTTGCATGAACACCGGTATCAGTACGGCCACAACCGACGGTTTCTACCTCCTGCCTGCAAACTGCGGAGAGCGCCTTATTTAACACTTCCTGAACCGAGCAGGCATTCTGTTGAACCTGCCAGCCATGGTAGACAGTTCCGTTATACGCAAGCTCTATAAAATATCGACTCATTGTGTCCAAGCTGTAAAGATAGTCAGCAAAGGACAAACAAGCCACATCAGCTGGCATTTTTACATCTAAATAAAAAACGCCCGCCTTTCTGGTTTGATTTTTTGAAAGTATATTTGTCGAAATTATTGTCAATATGATACAAAGGATACAAAGTGTCTGGTTATTTATCGCAACCTGCTGTATTTTCAGCCTGTTTTTATTCCCTTATCTGCGAATAATGGATTCTGAAGGGATTGCCAAAGACTTGAAGGTAACAGGCGTTTACCAGAATGTAGCCGGACAGGTTGTTCAAACAGAAGCTTTTTTAGTGCTGACTATAGCCACTGTTTTAGTGGCAGTTTTGCCTTTTATTATTATCTTTCTTTACAATAATCGTAAAAAGCAGATTTTAGTATCATATATCGCCATCGTTCTGATTCTGGTCTACAGCTTCGGACTGGGGCAGGTCGCCAAGAATACGATTGGGGGTATTAGCCTGGGGCCAGAAAATTATGGGATTGGCGCTATACTGCCTTCTATTGCCCTTCTTTTTATTGTTTTGGCCATCAGAGGCATGAAAAGAGATGAAAAATTAATTCGGTCGGCTGATAGATTAAGATAAATAAGAGGCTATTGCTCTTCTTCAATAATGACGAAGACATCCTCATTGTCTTTCTTCATCAGGTATTTTTCCCGGGCAAATTTCTCAAGTTTACTGCGATTTGTACTTAATTCATTCAGGTCTTTGATAGCCTTCCTGGACTCTCTGGTATAAAATTCCTTTTCTGCTTCCAGCTTATTTAGCTGTAGCCTGTATTCATACTGTGAAATCAGGTCGTTGCGGTCGAAGAATAACATCCAGATCAGAAAGGCGATCCCCGCAATCAGGTATTTATTACGTATAATATGGAAAAGCCTGGTCATCACAGCAAATATAAAACAAATTCATCCCAAGATTCAGAATCCCGGGGTGATTTGCAAAAAGTATTATTAACTTATTAACAAGTTGGTCCCTAAGGGTTAGGAAAAACCTACTTTATATATTTAAAGTCTTTTCCAATAAACCTGGCATCGCTGCCGAGCTCCTCTTCAATACGCAACAGCTGATTATATTTAGCAATCCTGTCTGATCGGGACGCGGAACCGGTTTTAATTTGCCCGCAGTTTAGAGCGACGGCCAGATCAGCAATTGTGTAGTCCTCTGTTTCGCCCGAGCGATGGCTCATAACCGATGTATAAGCGTTGTTTTGTGCCAGAGATACCGCGTTAATCGTTTCGGTTAAAGTACCTATTTGATTTACTTTTACCAGTATAGAATTAGCAATATGCGCGTCAATCCCTCTCTGTAGGCGCTTTACGTTAGTAACAAATAAATCATCACCGACCAGTTGCACCTTAGAGCCGATTTTATCCGTCAACAACTTCCAACCTTCCCAGTCATCTTCATCCATACCGTCTTCGATAGAGATGACAGGATATTTTTCCGTTAATTGGACAAGATATTCGGCTTGCTCAGCACTCGTACGAATGGCTCCTTTCTCGCCTTCGAACAGGCTGTAATCATATTTGCCATCCTTGTAGAATTCGGCGGCAGCACAATCAAACGCCAGAAAGATATCCTTCCCCGGAGTATAGCCAGCTTTTTCTATGGCCTGCAGGATGGTTTCAACGGCATCTTCTGTTCCGGTAAAAGAAGGGGCAAAGCCTCCTTCATC
The DNA here is from genome assembly GCA_964521175.1 of uncultured Sphingobacterium sp. Taxonomy (GTDB): domain Bacteria; phylum Bacteroidota; class Bacteroidia; order Sphingobacteriales; family Sphingobacteriaceae; genus Daejeonella. The sequence goes on along the minus strand of CAZFQV010000014.1, from coordinate 1,811 downwards.
ACCCACAGCAGTAGACAGACCTCTGTCATGCAGGATCTTTTTTAAAGTGTGGAACACTTCCGTTCCCCAACGCAGAGCCTCAGAAAATGAAGAAGCACCAGCGGGCATGATCATAAATTCCTGAAAGGCTATAGGCGCATCGGAATGGGAACCGCCGTTAACGATATTCATCATAGGAATCGGCAAGGTATTGGCATTGACACCGCCGATATAACGGTATAATGGCTGGTGACTTTCCTGAGCCGCAGCTTTAGCGACCGCCAGAGAAACTCCCAGAATCGCATTAGCACCCAGATTGCCTTTATTTTCCGTTCCGTCCAGGTCGATCATAATCCGATCGATCGTGTTCTGTTCGAAAACATCGAGACCTTTCAGTTCCGGGGCGATCTTTTCATTGACATTCGCTATCGCCCTCAGGACGCCCTTGCCCATATAAACGGATTTATCGCCGTCGCGGAGTTCTACAGCCTCATGTACACCGGTAGAAGCACCAGAAGGCACAGCTGCACGACCGATGATGCCATTTTGGGTAATTACATCAACTTCGATTGTTGGATTGCCACGGGAGTCAATAATTTGTCTTGCGTGTATGTCGAGAATTAAGCTCATAATTATTTCTTAAATACTAGAATGGTTTTTAGAGGCCTTAGTGTAACACTTACACAATAGAGGCCATTATCCAAAAATATGGTTTTTTGCCTGCATTTTCAAACTATATGCCGTCCTGAGCGCTATCAGTTAGTCTTTTAGCATGCCTATAAAATCGTCAAACAAATAACGGGAATCATGCGGACCAGGAGAGGACTCGGGGTGATATTGCACAGAAAAAGCTTTCTTACCCTTGACCCTAATCCCCTCGATCGACTGATCATTGAGATTAATATGGGTTATTTCAACAAGCTCTGACTTCCTGACGTCGTCTTCGATAACCCCGAAGCCATGATTCTGAGAAGTTACTTCACACTGGTTAATGATTACATTTTTAACAGGATGGTTTAACCCCCGGTGCCCGTTAAACATTTTCATGGTACCAATGCCATGCGCTAAGGCAAGCAACTGGTGTCCTAAGCAAATGCCGAACATTGGCTTATTTGATGCCAGAATCTCTTTAACGGTATCCAAAGCATAGGGCATTGCTGCGGGATCACCCGGACCATTGGAAATAAAGTATCCGTTGGGGCGAAAGCTTTCCATTTCCGAAAAGCTCGTCTTCGCAGGGAAAACCTTCATAAACACACCTCTCGAATCAAAATTACGTAAGATGTTTTTCTTGACACCTAAATCGAGTACCGCTACTTTGAAATTGGCATTTGGATCGCCATACTCATAAGCTTCTTTTGTGGATACCTTAGAGGATAATTCAAGTCCATCCATGGATGGTACGGCAGCCAGCTTTTCTCTGAGAATATTAAGATCAAGAATCTCTGACGAAATAATAGCGTTCATCGCGCCCTTATCACGGATATGCCTAACCAGTGAGCGGGTGTCGACATCAGAGATACCTACAATACGTTCATCCTGGAAATAATCCTGGATGGAGGTGTCAGCCTTTTTTCTGCTATAACTGATGTTGAAGTTTTTACATACCAGCCCTGCGATCTTGATGTCTCCCGACTCCGTTTCATTGTCGTAAATCCCGTAGTTTCCGATATGGGCGTTTGTGGTCACCATAATCTGTCCGAAATAGGAGGGATCGGTAAAGATCTCCTGGTAGCCCGTCATGCCGGTGTTGAAACAAATTTCACCTGTGGTAGTACCAATTTTTCCTGCTGCTTTTCCGTGATACACAGTGCCGTCTTCTAAAAGTAAAA
>CAZFQV010000013.1:0-17640 GCA_964521175.1 uncultured Sphingobacterium sp. | reverse complement strand
ACAGTAAAAGACTGCTGAAGATATTCCATATTAAGAGCGATACAAATCGGTGTCCCGGGCTTTAAAATCCAAATTATTATCAAGTTACTGCGAAACGTCTCGCAAGCCAAAGCGATAATGGCAGCAGACAGGCAATCAGCAGAGCGACATACCATGATCCTGATGTTGCTGCCCATGCCGCATTCATCAGAATAAGAGAAATAACACCAGCTTTAACAGCCTTCCCTATATTTAGCCCAATAGGCTCGGCGATTGCGGTAAAGAGCGGTCTAAAAATCATTATGGCAAAGGTTATTACAAAAGCTAACGTCAACATAAACTGTTGTTGTATAAACGAATAATATAAAACAGCGCCGATTACAATGAGATACAAGAGTCCTCCGATATAAAGATTTCTTTTCTTAATCCCATGCACCTCTCCGCGGCTAATCAATGTTACGGAGAAGATATAAATCAAGGGAACAATTCCCAGGAAATACCATTTCTCAACAACGGAAATAAGAATACTCATGCCGAGTAATAGATTTAAACCACGGCAAAGCCCCATATTTAACGGGCCTAAAAAAGAATGATGTTTTCCAAATCTATCATAAATGAGCGCAAAAGAAAGGATTAGAAATGCAATCGCCCCGGACCAGATTGAGAACGTTAAAGCTGCGATAAGCCCGATCATCAAAAGAAATATGCCAAACACTACTGCTTCCCGAATATTTATCGCGCCGCTGGGGATTGCTCTTTCAGGTCTTTCAATCTTATCAAGATCCGCATCAAAAATATCATTAAAAACGATCCCGCCTCCATACAGGCCAATGGTCGACAGCGAAAGGAGCGCCACCGGTACAACCTGCCAATTGTCTCCAAGGAAATATCCTGAGATTGCAATACCTGCTAAAACATCGGCCACAGAGGTTACGATATTGGCAGGTCTCATCAGGCGCAGATAAGTCAGAGTTTTTTTCAAAAGCGCTAGCTGATAATTATTGACGACTTGTCGGTTCTCGGCTGTTGTCCTCCGCGCAAGACAGTATTCCCTTCAAACTTTTCTGTCTGGTCGATAGTATTTGGACCAGCAAAGTCTTTCTCATCAATCTGTCCACTCTGAGCAAAAGCAGTTATTGCATTCGCATAGGTGATTAACCGGATGTCCTCATCGCTGATCCCACGCAATTTCATCAAAGCCGCTGTTTTCGGAATTGCCAGCGGATCGCTGATACCCCAATCGGCAGCGGAATTAATCATGATGCGCTCGGAGCCATACTGTTTGGTTAATTCCACCATACGTTCATTCCCCATTTTAGTAAATGGATAGATTGTGAAAGCGGCCCAAAAGCCGCGGTCTAACACTTCCTTAACAGTTTCCTCATTATTATGATCAATGATCACCATACCGGGATCGATACCCTGGTCGATGGCGATATCCATGCTGCGTTGCGTTCCTCTTTTCTTGTCACGATGAGGGGTATGAACCTGAACCGGCAGTCCGGCCTCTTTGGCAAGCTCCAGTTGAAGCCGATAATATTTTTCCTCAGCAGCCGTCTGATCATCGAAGCCGATTTCACCGATACCCACAACCCCCTCTTTGTAAGCGAATAAGGGCAACATCTCCATCACCCCGGCGGCCAGCTTTTCATTATTAGCCTCTCTGGAATTTAGTCCGATAGTGCAATAATGTTTAATCCCAAACTGGGAAGACCTAAATCTCTCCCAGCCCACGAGGCTACTATAATAATCCCGGAAACTATCGATTCCTGTTCGGGGCTGACCTAGCCAAAAAGAAGGTTCGATAACCGCAACTACTCCAGCATCAGCCATTGCCTGATAATCATCGGTGGTACGCGAGCTCATATGAACGTGTGGATCGAAAAATTTCATCCCCTGGATGATCTCAAGATTCATCGGTTCAGATGGTTTCTGTGATACTCTATCTTCAAATGAATGGCTGCAACACATAATTTATCTTGTTAAATTAATTAAAAAACATCGTCTGGATCCTGAGCAAGATTTGCCCAGTTCAGCTCTTCGCTGCCAATGGCGTGTAGCAGCTCAGGATAGCGATTGAGCAACGCTAGCGCGGCCTCAGAACCCGATTGAGCCAGAGTCAATGCCACGGCTTGCCTTTCTCTCAGATTCCCTTCAGCCAGAACTCTTTCAAGATCCTGGAGCAAATCCTCGTCTATAAACTGACTGGTGAACCTCCATAGAAAAGGATTGATTTTTTGTTTTGCTGCCCACCTTTCATGTGCATAATCCCTCAGCGTTAATGCAAGTTCAACATTGGCTCTTTCATCAATACCGGGAATCTGACTGATGTCCTTATTGGTAAAAAAAGCCTTAAGGATCAGCTGGTTCCAGGCATTCTGGTCCAAATATTTCTCCGGATAAGGGTTATGATACATGATTGCCTCGAGCGCAGAACCTATATTGCTGCGAATTCCCTCAGCACATCTCATCTTCCAGAGCTCAGGCCATGCCAGCACCGGCAGGGATGAATAAAGAGCTGCAAGCTCCGAAACTTCAGCAGCTAAAAATAGATTTTCAATGGTTTTAACATATCTTTCCTGATCGGAAGGATCCAGATGAAGTAATAAGCATAATCTTCCCAGCTTGTCTACGGTCCAATTTTCTATTCTAAAACCGGGCTTTACATGGTCGATTTTATTGATCAGGTCTCGGCTGACATTGACTTGCGATTTTCCGGTCTTTCGGGGCATAATCACAAAAGCAGTATTAATCACCGCCGCTTCATCCGAACTTAGCTTGTCGATCAACCAGGTCCAGGTATCCGGGTTTACATTTGCACGCGTTATTTCTTTAACGAGTGTCTGTAATGTTTCCGCGTCATAATCAAACATGTCTCTGCCAATTTCCTCTTATGAGAGCATTAAACTTGCGAAAATTACCAAAAACAATTAACAATCTTGAGATAAGAGCGTAAAAGAGGGCATGTAACAAGAATATTTTAATCGGCAATCGTCAGGACAGAAAATAATTCATCAAAAGAGCAGAGCTTATAATTAGCAGCCCGAAAAACTCTCTGGTTTTCTCAATATAAGGCTTGGTGGCCTGCATACTTTCAGTAAGACTAGGCTGATTGTACTTCAAGATCCAATCGCGAACCCCGTCCTCAGCAAAAAATAAAATGACCGCATATATAAGATAAAAAGCGATAAGCAAAAGATAGAGAATAGGATAATACCATCCGAAACCAGCCAATGTACAACAGACAGATGCTGCAAGATAGATCGGAACCCAAAGCCATGAGTCGACGTCATTCAGATTAAACCAGGCAAACACAAGGAATGACAGCGCAAAAACAATATTCAGAATCAGGAATATAATCATGATAAGCCAAAGATAACAGATAGACGGGAAACATAAATAGCGAAACAGGCTATTTTTATTTGGGAAAAATTATCCTCTGTTAGCAGATAGGTTATAGTATCGCATTGGGTGATATCGTCGTCACTTTCCCGATTTACAACTGCTGGTCAAATAAGGAATACTGCAGGTATTGCTGTTTTACCAGCTGTTTTAAAGGCTCTGCATTTTTTTCCCTGGTGATGAAATAAACCCCGGTTTCAAAATCGCGGGCGGCTACTATAATCTCGGTATCTCCAGCGCAGGATTTAAAAAGATCCGATACCAGTTGCGGAGAATTGTTATCTCTGGAAAGGTGTGAAAGTAACAAATGAGTCATGGATGACGATTTGTACGATCTGAAAAGTTCAAATGCCTGCTTGTTTGACAGGTGACCTTTGCCGCCACGGATTCGATTCTTAAGAAAGTAAGGGTACCGACCGCGATCAAGCATCTCGTCATCGTAATTGCTCTCGAGAAAAGCAGCATCGCACTGCTTGAAATATCTGATCAAATTCTCACAAGGGTAGCCAATATCTGTAAAAACACCTACTGTGACCTTCTTGCTGCTAACTACAAAACTGTGGGGTTCCTGAGCATCGTGTAATTTTGGGAAAGCGGTAATATTCAGTTCCCCTATTTGGACAGATTCATGCGCATAAAAATTCCTCACCAAATGATCTTCGAGTAGCAGCCGGCAGCCATTCAGGGTACCCGGTGTAATGTACACGGGCAACTGATACTTTCCAGATATTGTCCTGAGTCCGTTTATATGATCTGAATGCTCATGTGATACGAAGACCGCCCTTATCTTGTCCATAGAAAGACCCAGTCTGTGCATACGCTTTTCCGTTTCACGGCAGTTCAGGCCAGCGTCTACCAGTATGGCGTCTTTTTCGCTTGCCAGGTAATAGCAATTACCATTACTTCCGGAATTTAAAGATGAGATATATAACGACATATCGGATTGCCGTAAAATTATATAAAAACAATCACAGAGGGCAGCTTAAATTGTACTTATATTCGTAGTGAGCTATGAGTTGTGAGCTATGAGTTGGATGATCAGGAAGCTTTGATAAGCTCATTGCTCACAGCTCATTGCCCATAGCAAAACTTATAAAGATTAGAAATACCTTTGTTTGTATTTATTTAATTAAAATAAATAATAATTACTACCCCCGAAATGAAACTTCAATACTCCAGATACCTGCTCCTCCTGTTTTTTATGATCCTGAGCGTCACCGCTTTTTCGCAAAAAAGAAAGATCATTAATTATACAGAAATAGGAGCGCTTCTTCATCAGGGCAATAGCCTCGGCGACGGATCAAAGTTCAACGGCTTTCGTACCCGCACAGGGATTAGTCGTATTTTTCAGAACCAGTATGGATTCGGATTTGCCCTGGGCACCGATAATTATAAAAAACAGAACGGAGCTAACTATAATACGCTGCCACTTACGCTAAACGGATCATGGTTTGCCAATTCGGATCTGAGTGGCTTCAAAGCCGACGTTTATGGAGGATATGCAGTCCGACTTTTTGATAACCTCAATCGGGGAGCGATTGCCGGAGCAGGGATCTCGTATGCGGTTCCGGTAAATAATAACCTAAATATTAGTCTGCAAACGGGGTATAACTATCAGAGAATTGACTTCCCGGATACCTTTCTGGAGAAGAGCTTCAGCCTGTCGTCATTCAGGCTGGGAGCCGGAATTACCTTTAAATAAGAGACAGTGGGCAATGAGCAATCAGCTGTGAGCAATGAGCTGTGAGCAACGAGAAACAAGCAATGAGCTCATGGCTGATTGCTCATAGCTCATAGCTTTAACAATGATTTTGTTAATTTTGCACTTTGTTCAATCAAGTAGTCATGCCGAAAACTAAATATAAGATCGCTGTGGTACAGCTTAATCTGAATGATAAACCGGAAAACAACCTCAGAAAAAGCATTGAGTGGATCAGAGATGCTGCAGCGCAGGGCGGGGAAGTAATTAGTCTGCCTGAATTGTACAGCGGACATTACTTCTGTCAAGATGAGGATACGGCCAATTTCGCCCTGGCAGAGCCGCTATATAGCACTTCATTTACCGCGTTCAGCGCGCTCGCTAAGGAGCTCGGCGTGGTAATCATTGTCCCTTTCTTTGAAAAGAGAATGCCCGGAATATATCATAACAGTGCTTATATTATAGACGATGATGGTTCCGAGGCTGGTCTGTACCGTAAAATGCATATCCCCGATGACCCTCATTTTTATGAAAAATTCTATTTTACCCCCGGCGATACCGGCTATCATACTTTTCCCACAAACAAGGGTAAGATTGGTACTCTGATCTGCTGGGATCAATGGTATCCGGAAGCCGCACGCCTCACCGCTATGCAGGGAGCGGAGGTACTATTCTATCCTACGGCGATAGGATGGCATCCTAAAGAAAGAGAAGAGTATGGCGAAAAGCAGCAAAATGCATGGATGACCGTAATGAAAGGGCATGCTGTGGCAAACGGAGTATATGTTGCTGCTGCCAATCGCATCGGCCTGGAACAATACGTCCCTGGAACAGATGGCATCCAATTCTGGGGTTCTTCTTTCATCTGTGGGCCTCAGGGTGAGATTCTAGCCCAGGCGTCTGAAGACCGGGAAGAGATCTTGATTGCTGAACTCGACACCGTGCTACTGGAAGACGTAAGGCAGAACTGGCCTTTTTTTAGGGATCGCAGGATAGATTCTTACGAAGATATCACCAAAAGGGCGCGCTAAGGATGAATACAGAAAAAAGACGCTTTCCGGCTGAGTGGGAGCAACAGCAGGGTATACTACTTTGCTTTCCGTATAATGGTAAAGACTGGCCCGGAAAATATGAGGCTATCCGATGGGATTTCATTGAGTTCATCGGAAAGATTAGCCTTTTTGAACAAGTCTTTTTAATCGTTTCGGAAAAGAGCCAACAACATAAGGTGGCCGAAATGCTCAATATGGCTCATATTGATCTGAAAAGAGTTTCATTCATCATCCAAAAAACGAACAGAAGCTGGATGCGCGACTCAGGTCCTATTATCATTCAGAATGGTGACACGAGAGAGGCGCTCAACTTCAATTTCAATGGATGGGCAAAATATAGAAACTACCGACTGGACAGACAGGTGCCGGCAACAATAGCCGATTTCTTAAATATTCCCCTCACACAGGTAATGCATAAGGGGAGACCGGTGGTCCTTGAAGGCGGCGCTATCGATGTAAATGGTAAGGGAACCCTCCTCACCTCGGAAGAATGTCTGATGCATCCTCATATCCAGGTTAGAAACCCGGGATTTACGAAAAGTGACTACGAAGATGTGTTCAGAACGTATCTCGGTATCAGCAATGTAATCTGGCTGGGGAATGGAATTGACGGCGATGATACCCATGGGCACATTGACGATCTCTGTAGGTTTGTCAATGAAAATACAATTGTCACAGCAATAGAGTCTGATCCGAACGATGATAACTATAAGCCGTTACAGGAAAATTTAGAGCGATTGCATAAATCTACGCTTGAGAATGGCAAGGCGCCTCATGTCATCACCCTGCCTATGCCGGGAAAAATCCTATTCGATAATCTTCGACTACCGGCCAGTTACGCCAATTTTTTAATATTAAACAATTGCGTGCTGGTACCAGTATTTAACGATGCTAACGACCGTCTGGCATTAAATATCATTGCTGACTGCTTTCCGGATCGGAAGGTTATCCCCATTAATGCAGTCGACCTAATCTGGGGGTTCGGGACTTTACATTGCTTGAGTCAGCAAATCACGGTGTGAGAATATCAGGAGGGCGTGTTTCCGTCTTTTAATAAACCTACAATAGCAAACTATCTATCCTGTGTGCCTGTACGATATTCTCCGAACGGGACCAGGTGAAAATAGTAAACTGACCATCCTGCGAAGCTACGAGTGCGAGAGAATCCGGCTGATCGTGTACAAACTGGGCAGCTGAGAGATGTCTCATGCCTCCGCTGTTTGCAGGATTCACAATTACGCCGTCACCTCCAACGATAGGCTCGGTGACCACCATCCGGTCAATACGCGGACTACCTTCCGTCAGGCCTATCTTCGCTCCAAAAGCAAGCACTTCATGCTTATCTGTAATAATCGTTGCGCCATCTATCGCTGTTAACCCGGCAATACTGTCAATTTCGTGATTGAGCTCGCTTTGCCAGAGGCTATTAGCCTGGCCATCGATGTCCTGCCGTACGAGAGCTGACAGTCCTGAGAAAGCAGGTGAAATGGAGTACTTCATAGGATGGTGGATAGAATTCATCCAACTGAAGCTATCTGAAGGTACCACCAATAAAGTTCCTCCCTGTTTATGCGCGCGCATGGAAGTAGCCAGCTCTATCAGCACATTGACCGAGCGATTAGGAGAAGTGAATCCCAGTAGCGAGGTCAGCAACTTGGGACAATCCGGAAGTTTGGCATTTGACTCGTCCACCATCTTAATCTGATCACCAATCAGCACTACCGAATTGGTGAATTTCCCGACTCCACTGCGCTGGCGATATTTAACAACCAATAGCCCGGGCTCGGAAACATCCAGAACGAAGCAATAATTCGGAATTTTATGAACTGTCCCCCAGATATATAAGCCCTCATGATCGAACCAGATCCCCAGATGAACACCAGGCCTTTCCACACCCGGCCCAAGCTTGGTGAGTATGGCTGAATTTAGTGACAATCTATGTTCAAATCGTAAAGGGAAGTCAGCGTGTTCGGGAGCCAAATAAGCGATAGACAATTTTGGCGAATGTCCTTCCTCTCGTCTTAAACTTGCCCAGAATGCGATATCCAGCATCTCTTCTACGTGGGCGGCGGTAGGAATTGGAGCCCGATGCAGTTCCCCCTTTTCTGCGGATTCATTCAGCCGCTGTCTGAACAATGCCTCAACAGCGGGAGCAACAATTGCAGCTGCCTTATAGGTTGATTTTCTTGGTTTGGTTTTAATTCGCGTCATAGATTGTGAGCTGTTCACGCTTATTTAGGCTCTAATATAGATTTCATCTTTTTTATTCGTAATTCGGATAAAATCTCATAAGACCGAACACGTGCCCTGTAGTCGTAGATCATGGATGCCACCATGATCTCATCAACTCCGGTATTATCGGCAAAAGCCTGCATTTCTTTTTTTACTGTAGCGGCGCTACCAATAAAAGTATAAGTGAGCATTTGCTGTACGCCGTATCTCTGTGCCTCGTTCCACAAGGAGTTCATATCCTCTGCGGGCGGTTGTAGAGTAGTACGTGTACCCTTAACAATGTTCAAAAATGAAATAAACAGAGAGGTGGCAAGGAGTTCGGCCTCTTCATCCGTATCGGCTGCCACCACATTCACACAGGCCATTATGTAGGGTTTTTGCAACGTTGGCGAAGGTCTGAAGCTGTCCCGGTAAACTTTCATAGCCGTAAATAACAGGTTAGGAGCAAAGTGGCTCGCAAAAGAGAATGGCAAGCCAAAAATCCCTGCCAGCTGGGCACTGTACGTGCTTGACCCCAGCAACCAAATCGGAATGTCCAGTCCCTCTCCCGGGATCGCCCTTACCTTTGAGCTCACATTATTCGCCGATAAATACTGGCGAAGTTCGGCCAGATTCCCTGAGAAGTCTTCGCCTGCACCATCAGGATTTCTTCGCAAGGCAGCGGCGGTAAGCTGGTCAGTTCCAGGCGCCCGCCCTAAACCGAGATCAATCCTGCCCGGGAACAGTGATGCCAGGGTCCCGAACTGCTCCGCCACGACCAAAGGAGAATGGTTAGGAAGCATAATCCCCCCGGAACCTACACGGATCCTCGAAGTACCCCCGGCCACATGAGAAATAAGAACAGAGGTCGCCGAACTCGCTATGCCTTCCATATTATGATGCTCTGCCATCCAATAACGGGAGTAGCCAAACGATTCTGTTTTGCGAGCGAGATCAAGCATATTTCTAAAGGACTCAACAGGAGTATGTCCGCTAAGTACCGGCACCAGGTCGAGAACCGATAAAGGAAGCAGCGACTCCGCACCGGTGGCATTAGTTAATTTGTCTGTCATCGCTAAGCATTAACGAAACCCCGGAAGAATCCCGGAATATCTTTTTGCAAAAATACAGCATACAAATCCGACTACGTCTGATCTCCTATAATAGGATTGTCAAAAAATACAGTTCCCGGTACAGTACATCAAAAGAAAACGCTAATACCAGCCGTTGCCAGATGCACGTCCTTCACCTTCCCTAGCCCGAGGTTCGAGATGAGGGATCGGAGATGGATTTGGCGGATCTGCCTTAACGGATTTTTCATGGGTTATAGAGGATAGCTCCTTAGGCTCAAAGTCTGTTTTAGACTCCACGGGGGCAGATTTCTTCAGTTCGATTTGCTGCGATGGAGTCTTTGCCGGCAATCTTTTCTCTACTTTCTCCAGCAGGTCGTGCTCGTCGATTTCCCTTTCAATACGAATATACCCATTAATAATGGCTCCTCCGGCAATAGAAATAGATTTCGCACGGATATTCCCTCTAACGACGGCTGTACCCTTTATTTCGGCGTATTTTGTAGAAACAATATCTCCTTCCACCTGCCCAGATACAGACGCCGTTCTGGATACAATGTTTCCGTTAACCTGAGCTTTTTCAGTGACGATAACTTCTTTCAGTGAATAAATATTACCCATCAAAGATTCATCGAGTATAATTGAACTCGTCGACACAAAGTTATCGTCTACCCGTATAATTGTTGTATGAAAATCGGCTAAATCCTCCTGTGCGCTGTTCTTTTTTGCAAATAACCGCTTAATAAAACTAGCTATCATTCCATTACTCCGTAATAGTAGCCACGACAGTGGTCGCATTACCGACATCAAGCCCTATAGAGGATTTCTTGTTCCCGCCTGAAACACGCAAGGAGTTTAACGCATAACCTTTACTGGCAAGACTCGCGGGGTCCGTAACAAATTCCAGTTGCGCAACCTCCCCAAATTCATTTTTAAAGCAATCTACCAGGTCCTGGTACATCATTGCACCTCCGCACAAATAAACCCTATTAGACTTCATCAGGTTTTTGTCGGTGATCACATTACGTAGGTTTGGAGAGATTACCTCATTATAATAGGATCTCAGCACCATCCTTCTCATCTCTCTCAGGTCAACAGTTTTCCTGTTTAAAATGATATGCCCTTTTTGAAAAGCCTCATCCAGCATATGCGCATTTCTAAAACCGAGATAATGACTCTTTTCAAGTTCGCTGATCATCATGTTCACTGCATACTTAAGGCCATGAGTACTCACCATGGTTTGTTCAACAATTCCAGTATCCATGCTTAGCACCGATTCAAAGGTCCCAAAGCCACAGCTAAGAACAAAGAAACTTCCCTCAGCGCGCTGCTCACCCTTTCTCAGAGCAATGGTGCAGCCTACGATTTCCGGTATGACCTCTACGTTCTGTACGTCAAGAATAACGGAACGCTTACCAGCCCTACTAAATGTAGAGGCATCATATTCAATGATATGTGTCTTCTTGAGAAACTCAGTAGCCTGATCCTTGTATATACGGTAGGTAGAATAAGGAAAGCCGGTAGTGATGGTAAGGGGCTGTTCAACGGAGTCCGACGCAAGGAGAAGTGCCGATTTAATGAGTAGCTGATAATCAAGATCCGCAGGAGATGAGTTAATAAATTTATGCGGTGATTGACCTTCATTGATTGCCAAGTTCCCACAGATATACCATTGATTTTCATGGAATATCTTTAAACCATTCAACATATCCTTGGATGTATTGCTCAGATCGGCATTGCTATTCTCTATTAAACTGGAAAAGGACTGGAGTGAAAACATTATTCGATTAATTTATGAGTTTATGATACGTTAATTTCCTAATGAGAGATATTAAAAAAAATTCTTACCGTCGAACTTCCATTTCACGTATGCCAGCTAAATTTTCTCTATTGCTGATGAAATGCAAATCCAAACCTTTAAGCTAAAGATTTCTGTTTATTCGAGATAAACATACAATTAAATTAATAAAATGTTTTAAAAAAACAATAAAATGTAGTATCATAGCTCCGTAATTAATAGGCGATATCCCGACCCTCATTCGTCGCAAGATCAAATTATGGCAGTATCCAAATCAGATATCAGTACCGTATTAGTAGTCGGCACTACAAAAGGAGAAACTAAATCTCTCCGTATCAAAACAAAACATATCGATCGCATCAGGCATTATGCCTTTAGTATTGTACTGACGTTATTGCTTTTAACCATGGCAATAGTGTTTCTTTCACTTGAGATTAGCGAGGTTCGCAAGCAACGAATGGAATATATTCGAGAGATAGCGCATTTAAAAAGCCAGATCCCGGCGGAAAGCGATACGCTACAAGCCAGAAATTATATACAGGATATCGAAAAGAAACTTGAAAAGATCAATCAATACCTTATAAAAAGAGGGATAAAAGGTTTTTCTATTGCTGATATCGGAGGTGGCGACGAAAATTCAAGCGTTGAATTGAGTCCGACGGAATCTTATGCGCTATACAACGAACGTCTTGCCGATGTACTTGTAGGAATCGCATTTACCCCGATAGGATACCCTGCTAACTTTGCCATGAACTCACGCTTCGGTTACCGGAATGATCCTATACGCAAAGGGCGTATGGAATTCCACCCGGGGATAGATTTCAGAGGAAAGAAAGGCGATAAAGTTAAAAGCACTGCAGACGGTCAGGTGGTGGTTGCAGGCTGGTTTCAGGGATATGGCCAATGTGTTAAAATTAAACATAAGAACAATCTCGAAACATTATACGGACATCTTTCAAAAGTTAATGTGAAAGTGGGTCAAAAAGTTAGCACGGGACAGATCGTTGGCCTGGTGGGTTCCACAGGTCACTCCACCGGCAATCATCTCCATTATGAGGTAAGAAAGGATGGAAAGCCCATTAATCCACTCCATTTCCTGAGCCTTAATTAAGTTTTATGGCGTCCCCGAAAAGCAGCAGCACATCCTCGGTCACTCCGACACTCATTAGTAAGGGCTGTATGGTTGAGGGTAAAATAGAATCTGAGGTATTTGTTCGGATAGACGGCCACATTAAAGGAGATTTATTTATCCGCGAAGGACTTATAATCGGCGAAGACGGGCTTATAGAAGGTAATATCACTACCAGAGAAGTGGTAATATATGGTCACGTCAACGGCACGATCAAGGCTGAATCGATTGAGATCAAAAGCTCTGGAAAACTATTTGGAGAGATTCACACCCAAACATTACAGGTGGAAAAAGGCGCAGCATATACCGGGTCAGTGAACATGATAAAAGCCCAGACCAAGATAGATCAGCAAGTTGTTGCGTTAGAATAATTCAAATCTCCGTGAAACACTCTCTTGTGTTTGACGGAATCTTCATAAAAGAAAATAAATTATATTAATAAGATGAAACTAAAAATTCTGCTGTTCTCTATGCTGGCGGCTTCTACTTTGGTCGTTAGTTCGCAAACAAAAACAATAGCACCGATTAAGGGCGCGGATATCCCCCGGCCTAAGCTAATGGTAGGCATTATGGTCGATCAAATGAGATGGGATTACCTATATCGTTTTTATGAGCGCTATGGCAGCGGAGGCTTTAAACGAATGTTAAATGAAGGCTTTAGCTGTGAAAATACTTATATCAATTATTTACCCAGCGTAACCGCTATTGGTCACTCTAGCGTGTACACCGGGTCAGTTCCCGCTATTCATGGTATTGCAGGAAACGACTTCATTATACAAGCGACCGGAAAAACAATGTATTGTGCGGCAGATTCAACCGTGTCAACCGTAGGAAGTACTACTGCAGCTGCAGGGAAAATGTCGCCACGTAATATGCTCGCCAGTACCATGACCGACGAGCTACGGCTTGGGACCAACTTCCGTTCTAAAGTCATAGCCGTAGCTTCCAAAGATCGTGGAAGTATTCTCCCGGGAGGCCATGCTGCGAATGCAGCCTATTGGTATGACGGCGTCTCCGGCAATTGGATCACGAGCACCTATTATATGAATGAACTTCCTGGATGGGTAAGCAAATTCAATGATCAAAAATTATGGGAAAAATATCTGAAACAGGACTGGAATACGCTATATCCGATCAATACCTACCTGCAAAGCTCGAAAGACGATGCTCCGTATGAGGGTAAATTCCCAGGTACCGACGCGCCTACTTTCCCGGTAAAGACCTCTGAACTAATGATAAACAGAGGACCTGCCCTACTCACCAGCACACCTTATGGAAGTACCGTTACTTTAGAACTGGCAAAGGCTGCTGTCGACAATGAAAAGTTGGGCGCGGACGCTATTACGGATTTTCTGGCGATCAGTATTTCCTCCACCGATTATGTCGGTCATCAATTCGGGCCTAATTCCATCGAACTTGAAGACACGTATTTGAGACTCGATCGCGATTTAGCTACATTCTTTAGTTTCCTCGACGAAAAGGTTGGAAAAGGGAACTATGCCGTGTTCTTAACCGCTGATCATGCAGTAGCTCACAATGCCGAATTCTTAATCGATAATAAGATCAATGCAGGAATATTCCCTACGTCATCGGTGTTGAAAGAGCTTAATAGTGTCCTGGAAAAAGAACTTGGAGCGAAAGATCTTATCCGCAGCTTCAGCAATTACCAGGTCAGCTTGAACTATCCTGCAATCGCTGCCGCAAAGATCAATCTTGCGATCCTTAAAAAGAAAATAATTGAGTATCTGCAGCAGCAGGAGGGCGTAGCATATGCCATAGACATCGAGGATGCTCAAAACGTAAATATACCTGAACGATTCAGAGAACGAATTATCAACGGATATAATCGCGAAAGAAGCGGTGTTATTCAAATCATCTTAAAGCCGGCCTGGTATTCCGGTTCATCAAAGACCGGAGCAACCCACGGCAGTGTTAATCCGGCAGATATTCATATCCCACTGGTATTTATGGGATGGGGGATTAAACAGGGTAAGACAAACAATACCTATAACATGACTGATATTGCGCCTACGGTGACCGGTCTCCTGAGGATACAGGAACCTAACGGAAATATTGGTAAGCCTATTAATGAGGTATTGAAATAATAAGGTAATTCTTAAAAGAGAAACAGGTATCTGCAGAGATGCCTGTTTCTCTTTTAGGGCTTTTCTATCGAAAAAAACGTATCGTCTTCTCCAGAAAAGAAGGAAAATTCCTATATTCGTTTAAGCCATGCTTAAGATGAACTCCTACCGTACCTTCAGCGATACCCAATTACTCGATCTGATAAAATCCGGAGATGAGACTGCTTTTGCCGAAACATACGAAAGATACTGGCTCCTCATCTATGCCCATATCGTGAAAATGCTGGATAATGAAGATGACGCAAAAGATATTACTCAGGAAATATTTACTCACCTCTGGCTAAAAGCAAATTCTATAGAAACCTGCTATAATCTGGCGGGTTATTTATACGTTTCGGCAAGACATAAGGTAATCAATCTCATCCGTCAAAATAAAGTTCGTAGAGATTACCTTAACTCATTGAACGATTACGTTACAGAATTGAGAAATACCTCTCTCGAGCAGCTTAACGCCCGTGATCTGCAGTCTGCTATTGAAACGGAAATTCAGGCACTTCCATCTAAAATGAGGGAAATCTTTGAATTGAGCCGGAAACAAAATCTCTCTTACAAAGAAATAGCCATCAAACTAGACATCTCCGATAAAACGGTAAAAAAACAAATTAGCAATGCATTAAAAATAATTCGGCTAAGATTGGGTGTTCTGGCAGGATTTATTACGGTTTGGGCGGCATTTCTTAGCAAGTTATAACTCATTTTCTTCGCAGTATAATGTAAGATCAGAACTCAGCCATGGAGAAAGCTAACCTGTCATAGGTCCTTTTTCAATTGCGGGGAAGCCCCCTCCGTTATTCTGTTTTTAAGCAACCGGCATTATGGTGTCGGAACTTTCCTTCACTCAAGGGCCCGGCCTAACTAATATAAGCACAGCTATACAATCTAATCTGACTTTCGGGTCTAGCGCAACCATATTATCTGGCGCAAATACTGCGCTTATATCTCTATTTATTGAATTTATTTATCACCCATCTACTACCTCCGTCGATCTAAAGTGTTTATCAATAAAAGGAACAGTCTTTTATGACAAAGAAGGAAGCAAAGGAGTTATTAGATAAATACGCAGATGGGTCATGCACTCCTCAAGAAAAGGTCTTGGTGGAGCGCTGGTATCAACTTGAATCGGGCAGAAGCAAATTACCCAACTTCGATATGCTTCCTGTAAAATCAGAGATATGGGAATCCATCCGTGAAACGAATAGTTTTACAGGAAGTAAAAATAAAACCCGAAGAATCGTTTTACGTTTAATGGCAGCTGCCTCCATCGTAATAATCATGGGTGCGGGTCTTTATTTTTTTCAGCATCAGAAGACCGCTCTTCAGCTAACAAAAAAACAAACTGTAGCAGTTCACAACCACGATATAAATCCTGGGGGGGATAAGGCGATATTAACGTTGGCCGATGGCTCACAAATAGTGCTTGATGAAACAGATAATGGGCTGATTGCCACTCAATCAGGGATTCAGATCAGCAAGCTAGCTGATGGCACTATTACATATAAAGTGGCCGGCGTAAAAGCGGCTGAAGGCCAGTCAGTGACTTACAACACCATTGAAACTCCGAAGGGCGGGAAATACCATATAATACTTCCGGACGGATCCCTGGTCTGGTTAAACGCAGCATCTTATTTACGATTCCCGACCGCCTTTACAGGCAGTGAGCGTAACGTAGAATTAAGCGGTGAAGCCTATTTTGAAGTAGCTAAAAATAAAAAGCAGCCTTTCAAGATAAGGGCAAACGACATGAATATTTCTGTAACCGGAACCCGATTCAACGTAATGGCGTATAAGGATGAAGACTACGGTAGCACGACTTTAGTGGAAGGTTCTGTAGACGTGAGCAATGCATCGCAAAAAATGTCATTAATCCCCGGACAGCAGGCTATTAATTCGCCGGGCATATCCTTAGTCAAAAAAGAAGTAGACGTTTCAGAATCAATCGCATGGAAAAACGGTCTATTCTATTTTAATAATTCCAATATACAATCAGTCATGCGTGAAATCAGTCGCTGGTATGACATTTCTGTGGAATATAAAGGGGAAATCCCCCAAAACCGCTTTGGTGGATACATTTCAAGGGATTCGAAGTTATCACAAGTTATAAAAATGCTTGAACTTAGTGGCGTGAAATTCTCTATTGAAGACCGAAAACTTATTGTTCTACCTTAAAAATAAATCGCCTATGGAAACCTAAAGTTTACACCCCAGCCCTTCAAAATCCATTATAAAAAAGCCGGAAACGTTGCAGCGTTCCCGGCGAATAATAAAGGGCTTTAAAAATGATTGTTAAGTATCTAATTCATTCACCCTAAACTATGTAAAGCTATGCAAATTACTGCTTTTTGCAAAAAAGCACCTTTTATTAAGTATAGAAGGAGCGTTTCTGCGCTTTTAACGCAGCTAGAAAAAATTACCGACCCGGAAAATCTAGCGGGTTTCAAACTAACTGATAAAATCTGGCAGCCGGCCGTAGCCGGATACAGAGTAACAGACCAAAGTAATAGAATAAGGAAAATTATCATCAGGATGAAAATGACCGTTGCTATTTTGTTGGTTGCCTGTTTACAGGTTAGTGCAGCCGAAGGTTATGCACAAAAAATAACGCTGTCGAAAAAGAATGCTCCGATAGAGCAGGTTCTAAAGGAAATAAAAAGTCAGACGGGCTATCTCTTTTTTTATAATCAGGCCTGGTTAAAACAGGTAAAGGCTGTTGACATCCAGGTTAAAAATGCTACAATCGACAAGGTTCTTGATATTTGCTTTCAGGATCAGCCTTTGGTGTACTCTATAGTAGATAAAACAATTATAATCTCCCAAAGAGTCAATACCCGACAAGATATTGGTTTAAATGGCGATATTACGTCTGCTCCTCCTATGGAGATTCGAGGGACGGTAACCGACTCACAAGGTGTTCCATTGCCTGGAGTGAGCATTAGGTTAAAGGGTAGTACCATCGGTACAACTACCGATACCGAAGGTCATTACACACTAAATATTCCCGAGACTGGCACATTGATATTCAGCTTCATAGGCTTCAATACGCAGGAAATCGCCCTCAACGGTAGAACATCGTTAAATGTTTCGATGACGGAAGATCAGCAGGGTCTTGCTGAAGTTGTGGTAATCGGCTACGGTGTACAACAGAGAAAAGACCTCGTT
>CAZFQV010000012.1:14185-17880 GCA_964521175.1 uncultured Sphingobacterium sp. | reverse complement strand
GTTTGGGACTGCAAAGGTAAGAATGTTTCTTACTTGTGCAAAATAAATAATTGAAATAATTTAAGGTAATTCGAAGAACCCACTAATCAACCAAATTTCAGTCAATCGACCTGTCTAATCCGCCCGCTCTTTCTTTCAATTACCTCAAATAACAAACCGCCTTCTCTCTGTTGCGGGATGCAAAGGTAACGCAATTAATATTACGTACAATACCTGAACACAAAATAATTTAACACCCTAACCTAAGTCGCTGAATTTGACAGAGAAAAGTTTAAAAGAAGCTGAAAGCCTAAACCTCCTAAAACCCCATAACACAACCGCACCAGATTCAGTCAGACGAAAACTATTGGCAAAATCAATTGGATGATTATCCCTGAAAACGAAAATAAACAAACCTCCACACAAAAAACTTAGAAAAATAAGCTAGCGAAGCACTGATATCTGCCTAAATATAAGGGTAGGGATATTCAGTTCAAAAATTCGATAAAGTTTAAATGTTAAAATCTGTTAAACCTACCCCAACTACTAGGTAAACACATACTTTCGTAAACTTATATTCATATATATAAGAAGCCATAAATATAATTGCTGTTTTACCGATTTACCTTATCTTTGCAGAATGTTAAAAAACAAGCTTAACCTAATTGTAAGCGCATTGCTATTATTTACCCTGGTTGCAACGGGCTGTAAAAGCAAGTACGAAAAACTGCGTGCGAGTAATGATACCGCCAAAAAATACAGAGAAGCTCTGCGTTATTACGACAAAAAGGATTATAACAAGGCGCTGCCTCTATTTGATGACCTGGTTCAGAAATATCGGGGAACTGCCGAAGCAGAAGACCTATCCTATTATTTTGCGTATACCCATTATAAATTAAGAGATTATACCACAGCTAGATATCATTTTAAAATATTCGCTGACACCTATGCTGCCAGTCCGAAAGCCGAAGAATGCCGCTTCATGGCTGCCTATTGTTTCTATCTGGAATCGCCGGTATATTCACTCGATCAGGAAAATACCATTAAGGCAATGGATGCGCTTCAATTGTTCATCAACCTGTACCCAAAGAGCGAACGGGTACCCGAAGCCAGTAAACTGATTGCTACTCTGCGCGAAAAACTGGAAACAAAATCCTACGCGAATGCTAAACTATTTCTCGACATCGGCGATTATAAATCAGCAGTGATTGCCTTCAGAAACTCTGAACGTGATTTCCCTGATACTAAATATGCCGAGGAAATGGAGTTCTTAACCATAAAAGCACAGGCTCTTTATGCCGCTGCCAGCCTAGAGGTCAAGCAGGAGGAGCGTTACAGTGAGGCTATCCAACTTTATAACGAGTTCGCCGAGACCTATCCGGAGAGTAATTATCTTAAGGAAGCCGCGCAGATAAAAAAGAACAGTGAAAAAGCCATTGTTGAAGTCAAAAAATTAATTGCTGCAGAAACTGCACAAGCACAATTGCAGGCAGATAAACATAAAAAACAAGAAGAAACTAAAACCGATTCAAATGAGTAATATCAAAGCACCCATCCCAAATACAACGGTTACACGCGATGTACGTGAATTAGATAAAGTAACCGACAATATATATGAGTCGATCGTAATCATCAGCAAACGCGCGAACCAAATAGCTAATAATCTTAAAGAAGAACTTCACGGTAAGTTAGCAGAGTTTGCTTCGGTAAATGACAACCTCGAAGAAGTGTTTGAAAATCGTGAGCAGATTGAAATCTCTAAGCACTATGAGCGAATGCCAAAGCCCAGTCTGATCGCTGTTGACGAGTTCCTGAATGACAAGATTTATTACAGAAACCCATCCAAAGAGCAATAAGCGATCGATAAAAGCATAGCATAGGACATTTGTGTTGTGCCTCCTACAGCATTACAGATGAATAAACCCACAGCTATGCTTCAGAACAAGAATATTATACTTGGCGTTTGCGGCAGCATCGCAAGTTATAAGTCTGCCTCACTGACCAGGCTACTTATAAAAGCTGGTGCAAACGTCAGGCTTGTGATGACCCGGGATGCCTGTAATTTCATTACTCCCCTCACGCTGGCTACCCCTTCTAAGAACCCAGCCAACATTAATTATTTCGACCCGGAAACGGGAGTTTGGAATAATCATGTAGAACTTAGTCTATGGGCCGATCTGATAATTGTCGCTCCACTCAGTGCGAATACCCTGGCTAAATTTTCTACAGGCCTTTGCGATAACCTCCTTTCTGCTGTTTATCTTTCTGCCCGCTGCCCGGTATACCTAGCACCTGCGATGGATCTCGATATGTGGAAACATCCGGCAAGTCAGAAGAACGTAGCTGCCCTCATCTCTTATGGAAACATTTTGATCAAACCGACGTATGGGGAGCTCGCAAGCGGCCTGACCGGTGAAGGCAGAATGGCGGAGCCTGAAGAGATCGTCGCTTTCATTGAAAGTGAATTAAAAAAAAAGCTCAGGTTAAAGGGTAGGAAAGCACTGGTAACCGCCGGGCCTACTTATGAGGCGATAGACCCTGTTCGCTTTATCGGAAATCACTCTTCCGGGAAAATGGGATTTGCTATCGCCGAAGAACTCGCCACGCTGGGGGCTGAAGTCACGCTGATTACAGGACCTACCTCAGAGGGTCTTTCCCGAAAAGATATTAAACGCATAGATATTACCTCTGCGGAAGAAATGTTGAATCGTGTACAGGAAAATTTCCCAGGAACGGATGTCGCGATAATGAGTGCGGCCGTTGCCGATTACCGTCCGGCGCAGGCTTCTGATATAAAGATCAAGAAAACGGAGGGCGGATTAACTATCGAGCTCATCAAAACGACAGATATATTAGCTTCACTTGGAGAAACTAAACAAAGCGGACAGATTCTGGTAGGTTTTGCACTGGAAACCCATGATGAGGTAGAAAATGCACTCGCTAAACTTAAACGAAAAAATTTAGATCTGATCGTATTAAACTCATTAAGAGACGAGGGAGCCGGCTTTAAAGGCGACACCAACAAAGTGACTATCATTGATCGGGCTCTTAACCAAACAGTCATCCCATTGAAATCCAAGAAAGAAATCGCAGAAAGTATCTGCGAAAAAATAGTAGATTTATTTTCATGAAGTATTTTCTGCTTACTTTCTTATTGGTAAATGGACTAGCATCCTATTCTCAGGATCTTAATGCGAGAGTACAAGTGCTTGCGCCACAGATAGCCAACGCTAATAAAAGAATACTTGATGGTCTCGAAAACAGTATCCGGGATTTCATGAATGGTAAAAGATGGACGTCGGATGTGTTGCAGCCCCAAGAAAGGATTGACTGTAATTTTGTAATCACCGTTACCGACTGGGATGGTTCATCTGCTAATTTCAAGGCCGAGGCCCAGATCCAGTCGAACAGACCCGTATTTAACAGCTCTTATAATAGCACCATATTAAATATCAGCGATAAGGATTTTTCATTTACGTATTCCGAGGGACAGAGCCTGGATTATTCAGATCAAACTTATATCAACAACCTCACATCTTTACTGGCATTTTATGCCTATGTCATTACGGGTATGGATTATGATACTTTTTCAAGGTTCGGAGGAACACCCTATTTTCAAAAAGCTCAGTCTGTATTAAACAATGCTCAAAATTCATTGAATTCAGGATGGAAAGCCCATGAAAGCCTACGTAATCGTTTTTGGCTCATTGAAAATC
>CAZFQV010000012.1:0-14175 GCA_964521175.1 uncultured Sphingobacterium sp. | reverse complement strand
CGTGAGAGTATGTACAACTATCACAGGGAGGGGCTCGACCTGATGGCAGAGAACCCTGCTAAAGGCAGAAAAACGATTTATTCACTGTTATCTCAACTACAAAAAATAGACCCGCAAAAACAGGGGGCAATTTTAAACCAGGTCTTCTTCACTGCTAAATCTGATGAATTAGTCGGTATTTTAAGCCATGCTGAACTTCAGGAGCGGGTTAAGGCATTTGTCATTTTATCAAAAATCGACCCCGCAAATAGTCTTAAGTATGACATACTCAGGAAAGGGCATTAAAGGTCTTCACATAATTAGCTATTTAAGCTGATTTCCTTATTTTAGCATAAACCATTGTGATACATGCTCAAGCGACTGGCAATTAGTAATTATGCTTTAATTGATAATTTAGATATTGATTTTTCTAATGACCTCAATATTCTAACCGGAGAAACGGGTGCAGGGAAGTCTATTATTCTGGGAGCATTGTCATTAATACTAGGCCAAAGGGCCGAAGGTAAATATTTCTTTAACCAGCAAAAAAAATGCATTATTGAAGGCACTTTCCTGGTGAACAGTTTCCATCTCAATGATTTTTTTATTGAACATGAATTGGACTATGAATCAGAGACCATCCTGAGAAGAGAAATCTCTTCCGATGGAAAATCCAGAGCCTTTATCAATGATACTCCAGTAAACCTAACCGTATTAAAAAAATTAGGCGGAAAACTGATAGACATCCACTCTCAGCATGCCACACTTGAGATCAACGATGCAGATTTCCAGCTATTGGTTGTAGATACTATTGCGCAAAATGACAGCCTGCTCGCCACGTATTCTGCACTATACAAACAGTATAGAGGGGCTGAATCACGGTTAAAGGATCTGATCAGTCAGAGCGATCAGTCTAAAGCCGATCTTGACTATTATCAATTTCAGTATAATGAGTTAGAAAATGTGATGCTCACGGAAGACGAGCAGGTGCAGCTTGAACAAGAGCTTGATGTGCTAACCCATGCTGAAGAGATTAAACGAAGTCTTTTAGCTGCGACATCTCTCCTCAGCGAGAGTGACGCTGCTGCTATAACTCAATTAAAAGAAGCCTCTTTAAAGCTGGAGAATGCTGAAAAATATAATCCTGAAATAAAGGCCTTAACAGCTCGCTTAAACAGCAGCCTGATTGAGATAAAGGATATCCTTTCAGAGATCGAACGGATCGAGCAAAAAAGCAGCGTAGACCAGGGTCTTTTAGAAAAAGTCAGCGAGAGGTTGGACATTATCTATGCGCTTCAGAAAAAACACCGGGTTCATTCGAACAAAGAACTGATCGGAATTAAAAACGAGCTCTCAGATAAGCTTAAAAATATCTCATTCTTAGATCAGGATATCGAGAATTTAAAATCGGAGCTCCGACAGATTGGGATTCAGCTAGAACAACTGGCAGATCAACTTCGCCAATCACGCAATAGAGCCATCCCTGAAGTTGAAGAAGATGTAAAACGGCGTCTTCAGGAAATAGGGATGCCCAATGCGGTACTGCGTATAATCAATGAGCCTTTGGAAGGCGAAAAATTTGACCAGACAGGAACCGATCGTATCCAATTTTTGTTTAGCGCAAATAAAGGCCAGCTGCCTTTGCCAATGAATAAGGTAGCATCCGGGGGAGAGCTTTCCCGTTTGATGTTAAGTATCAAGTCGCTTATCGCTATGCATACCTCGCTTCCAACCATCATCTTTGATGAGATCGATACTGGCATCTCCGGCGAGATTGCGTTAAAGGTTGGCTATATTATGGAAAAGCTGTCAAAAGACATGCAGGTTATCGCCATCACACATCTTCCTCAAATAGCAGCAAGGGGCAAAACACATTTTACGGTCTATAAAAAAGAAGATACAGATATGGCGCGAACCCACATCAGGCAGTTGGATGATCAGGAGAGGGTGATGGAGCTTGCCCGGATATTGAGTGGGAATAATCCGGGGGAATCGGCGATGCTCAATGCAAAAGAACTAATGCGTTAATATGAGCTCTGAGAATCAGAGATTAATAATAACTTTACTGCTTATAAAATAATCTGATTATATGTATAATTTACTGAAAGGCAAACGAGGTATTATTTCAGGGGCATTGGATCAAAACTCCATTGCCTGGAAAGTAGCAGAGAAAGCTCACGAAGAAGGCGCAATATTTACGTTGACCAATGCACCCATCGCCATGCGTATGGGCGAGATCAATGTTCTGGCCGAAGCAACAGGCTCAGAAATTATCCCTGCGGATGCAACCAGTGTTGAAGACCTGACGAATCTATTTTCGAAGTCGCAGGAGGTTCTGGGGGGAAAGATTGACTTTGTTCTTCATTCTATAGGAATGAGTGTGAATATTCGAAAAAAAATCCCCTATCCGGAGCTCAACTATGAATACTTTAACAAGGGTATCGATGTTTCTGCTCTATCGCTGCATAAAATGCTTAGCGTGGCCATGAAACTAGATGCTATAAACGATTGGGGAAGCGTGGTGGCACTGACTTATATGGCGGCTCAACGAACCTATCCTTTCTACACTGATATGGCCGACATCAAAGCAATGCTAGAGTCAATCGCACGCAGCTTTGGATATCACTATGGACTGAAGAAAAAAGTGAGAATCAATACCGTTTCGCAGTCGCCTACTAAAACTACTGCGGGCACCGGGATCAAGGGTTTTGGCGATTTTTATGATTATGCAGATGCTATTGCACCGCTCGGCAATGCAGATGCAGAGTCTTGCGCAAACTACTGCGTAAGCTTATTTTCAGATTTGACCAAGATGGTGACTATGCAGAATCTTTTTCATGATGGCGGGTATTCCTCCACCGGTGTAAGTGATACCGTAATGTACAATCTGGGGGTTGACGAGAAATAACCTTATTCGCATAAACAGGAAGGGGCGCTGTGAAATCTTTCAACAGCGCCTCTCTTTTTTTAAAAAAAGCTTGTTAGTCCGCGGATGGGATGAGCACGATCTTCACCTTCATGCGCCCGGGTGGCGTGATTGTTCCGGCCCCGTCGGAACTCTGCACTTCTAAAACAATCTGCCCGGGAACGGTTATATAACTATAAGATACGCCATTATAAACCTGCGGTATTTGCTCATTAACATTATCACCAAAAGAGACATAAACCAACACCCCTCCATACTCATTAAAGTAATCATCAATCTCAGGCATATCAATAGCGGCTGTATAGGTGCGACCCCCATTTGATGTTTCCCAATCCGCAGAATTCAAAGTATAGACGATTGTACGATTAGGAACAACGCTTTCTTTTTTACAGGCTGATGCTGTTATAATAAATAAGACAGAGATAAATAGCAGTGATTTTTTCATATTTCAATTTACACAGGCAAATATGTCCTGTTCTTATAAGACGAAAAAAGCAGGTAATAGTTTCACCTACTCCTGCTTTTTGATTATTTTTGAGGATTACTCTTCTTTCTTTTCTTCTTTCTTTCTTTTTGGCGCTTTACCTCTGGCCTTCACCTGGATTTCTTCCTTCTCCTTATCGTAATCAACATCCATCACCTCTCCCTCCGCAAGCTCTCCTTTAAGAATTTCTTCTGCGATTGGGTCTTCCAGATACTTCTGGATAGCTCTCTTCAAAGGACGCGCTCCGAAGTTCGAATCATATCCCTTATCAGCAATAAACTCTTTCGCTGCATCGGTAAGCTTGATCTCATACCCCAAACTGCTGATCCTGTCGAACAGAGATTTAAGTTCGATGTCGATAATCTTGAAAATGTCCTCTTTGGTCAGTGAGTTAAACACAACCACATCATCTACCCGGTTAAGAAATTCCGGAGCAAATGCACGCTTCAGCGCATTTTCTATAACGCCCCTGGAGAAAGTGTCCGCTTGTGATGCCTTGGCAATCGTACTGAATCCAACACCTTGTCCGAAATCCTTGAGCTGCCTTGCACCAATGTTAGAAGTCATGATAATGATCGTATTTCTAAAGTCTACCTTACGACCCAAACTGTCGGTCAGCTGGCCTTCATCAAGCACCTGTAGCAGGATGTTAAACACATCCGGGTGCGCTTTTTCAATCTCGTCAAGGAGTATTACGGCATAAGGTTTCCTCCTTACTTTTTCAGTAAGCTGCCCGCCCTCCTCATATCCTACATATCCCGGAGGCGCGCCTACCAATCGCGACACAGCGAATTTTTCCATGTACTCGCTCATGTCTACCTGAATAAGAGCATCCTCGGTATCAAACATAAAGCGGGCGAGTTCTTTAGCCAATTCGGTTTTACCCACGCCGGTAGGACCCAGAAAAATAAATGAGCCTATCGGCTTTTTAGGATCCTTCAGACCCGCACGCGTACGCTGAATAGCTTTGGTTAATTTCTTTACTGCATCCTCCTGGCCTATTACTCTGGTGTTAATTGCATCAAACATCCCCAGCAGCTTGGTGCTATCCGACTGGCCAACACGCTGAAGTGGGATACCTGTCATCATAGACACCACTTCAGCAACATTATCTTCCGTAACAGTATATCTCTTGGTCTTGGTCTCCGCTTCCCATTCGCTTTTAGCTTTCTCAAGCTCTTCCAGCAGATTCTTCTCGGTATCCCTTAACTTTGCCGCTTCCTCATATTTCTGGCTTCTGACCACCCTGTTTTTTTCGATCTTGATCTCCTCGATCTTTTGTTCTACGTCGATGATATTTTGTGGAACATGAATATTAGTGAGGTGTACTCGCGATCCCGATTCGTCTAATGCGTCTATTGCCTTATCAGGCAGAAAGCGATCGGTAATATATCTTGAGGTTAAACTAACACAGGCATTAATCGCCTCGTCAGTATAAGTAACACCGTGATGCTCTTCATACTTTTCCTTGATGCGATTCAGAATCTCAATCGTTTCTGTAGGTGTTGCCGGCTCAATCATCACTTTCTGAAAACGACGATCCAGCGCACCATCCTTCTCTATAAATTGACGGTATTCATCCAGCGTTGTTGCCCCTATACATTGGATTTCTCCCCTTGCCAAGGCCGGCTTGAACATATTAGATGCGTCCAGTGAGCCTGATGCTCCACCTGCACCTACGATGGTATGGATCTCATCAATAAAGAGGATAACATCCGGAGACTTTTCCAATTCATTCATCACCGCCTTCATTCGCTCCTCAAACTGTCCGCGGTATTTGGTGCCGGCTACCAAAGAAGCCAGGTCAAGGGTGACCACCCTCTTATTAAACAATACCCGGGACACTTTACGTTGCACAATGCGCAATGCTAGTCCCTCTGCTATAGCAGACTTCCCAACACCTGGTTCACCGATCAGGATAGGATTATTCTTTTTACGTCTTGAAAGGATTTGCGACACCCGTTCAATTTCCTTTTCACGACCTACAATAGGATCGAGCTTACCATCCTCCGCTGCACGGGTGAGGTCACGACCAAAATTGTCGAGAACCGGTGTCTTTGATTTAATATCGGATACCTTTTTCGGCTGAGTAAAGCTTTCTTCTTCACGGAAATCGTCATCACCCGCAGCAGAACCTTCGGATGCCTCATTTCTGAAGCCATCTTTATTGTTCTCTACCTCAGCTTTGAATATATCATAATTGACATTATACTGCTGCAAGATCTGAGAAGCGATATTATCTTCATCTCTTAAAATCGATAATAAAAGATGCTCGGTACCTATTACATCACTCTTAAATATTTTGGCCTCGAGATAAGTAATTTTAAGGACTTTCTCAGCTTGCTTAGTAAGAGGGATGTTCCCAAGATTTACAGTGGTACTTGAAGTACCCTTGACAGAATCCTCCACTGACTTTCTGAGACGAGAAGTATCCACACCCAAGCCCTTTAAAATCTTGATTGCCATACCGTCTCCCTCCCGGATAAGACCCAGTAATAAATGTTCCGTTCCTATATAATCATGCCCCAAACGCAGAGCTTCTTCCCTGCTGTAGGATATCACGTCTTTTACGCGAGGGGAAAATTTGGCTTCCATAGTATACCTTTCTGTATTTGTTAACGCCCTAAGCTATTAAAATATTGGTTTAATCGCCATTGGGATTATGTAACAAGTTATCAACAATTAAGCCATTCAGCTTAAAAAGGTTTTACGATACTTAGACACAATAAAGTTGACATCTCTCTGACTAAAGTACGATATTTGATACTTATTTGTATAACAATATGGCAGACGAAAAGATAATTTTCTCAATGGCCGGAGTCAGTAAGATTTATCCGCCGCAAAAGCAAGTACTTAAAAACATTTACCTATCCTTTTTCTACGGTGCAAAAATCGGTGTAATCGGTTTAAACGGGTCGGGCAAATCATCTGTACTTAAAATCATCGCCGGGCTGGATAAATCTTACCAGGGTGAAGTGGTCTTTTCGCCCGGTTATACGGTTGGCTATTTGGCACAGGAACCCACCTTAGACCCGGAAAAGACTGTCATAGAGGTAGTTAAAGAAGGGGTTTCGACTATTACAGCCGTACTTGAAGAATACGAAGAAATAAATGAAAAGTTTGGTCTTCCGGAAGTATATGAAAACCCCGAGGAGATGGATAAGCTTCTGGCTCGGCAAGGAGAACTGCAGGATCAGATCGACGCAAGTGGAGCCTGGGAGCTCGATTCTAAACTGGAGCGCGCGATGGATGCGCTCAGGTGCCCGGAGCCTGAAGCCCGGATTGCCACTTTGTCAGGAGGTGAGCGCCGTCGTGTCGCTTTATGCCGTTTATTGCTCGGCGAGCCCGACGTATTATTACTCGATGAACCTACAAACCATCTGGATGCGGAAAGCATCGATTGGCTGGAACAGCATTTAAAACAATATAAAGGAACGGTGATTGCGGTAACGCACGACCGGTATTTCCTGGATAATGTAGCAGGCTGGATTCTAGAATTAGATCGTGGGGAGGGAATCCCCTGGAAAGGGAATTATTCATCGTGGCTTGACCAGAAGGCTAAACGTCTGGAAGCAGAAGACAAGTCGGAAAGCAAAAGACAGAAAACACTGGAACGCGAACTGGAATGGGTCAGGATGGCGCCGAAAGCCCGACATGCGAAATCGAAAGCACGCCTATCAAACTATGAAAAGTTGGCCTCTGAGGATACTAAAGAGCGCGAGGACAAATTGGAGATCTTCATTCCCCCCGGCCCTAGGCTGGGGAACATCGTCATCGAAGCCAAAAATGTCAGCAAGGCCTATGGGGATAAGATACTATTTGAAAATCTTAATTTCTCTTTGCCACCTGCGGGCATTGTGGGAATAATTGGTCCAAACGGTGCTGGAAAAACGACATTATTCCGCTTAATCACCGGACAAGAGAGCCCGGATTCGGGCTCATTTACTGTTGGGCAGACCGTGGTGCTCGGTTATGTGGATCAGCTACACGACGATCTTGATCCGGACAAATCAGTTTGGGAAAATATTACAGATGGCCAGGAAACGATCATGCTGGGTAACCGGCCGATCAATTCAAGGGCTTATGTTTCAAAATTTAATTTTAACGGTGCAGATCAGCAGAAAAAAGTCGGAGTACTTTCAGGCGGGGAGCGGAATCGGGTGCATCTGGCGATCACCCTTAAAAGGAGCTCTAATGTATTGCTGCTAGACGAGCCTACCAATGATATTGATGTAAACACGCTAAGAGCACTCGAAGAAGGGCTGGAGAATTTCGGAGGATGTGCCGTGATTATATCCCACGACCGTTGGTTTCTGGACAGGGTGTGTACTCACATCCTGGCATTTGAAGGGAATTCACAGGTCAGTTATTTCGAAGGCAACTATTCAGACTATGAGGAAAACAGGAAAAAACGTATGGGTGATACTGCACCGCACCGCATTCGGTACAAGAAACTGACTGATAGTTAAGCCGATCAGTCAGACCTTTCTTTTATAACTTCTCAGCTTCCGAAGTGAAGAGTAAAACCTCTTTTCAAGATGATATAGCATGATGCCCTGGTATCTATTCAAAAAAGCTATATTTCTACTCAGAGAATTTACCGGCCTGTTTATGGTTTTGCTTACCCGTTGAGGGATATCGGTAAAGTCATTTATTATATCGCGATACCGAATCCCGCACCGGCTTTTCTGCAACTGCAGCAGTTCGTTTGTTAAATTCTTAGTCATTGTATCGAGTGCTTGTTTCCCAATAATACACTTAGCGACAGGATAAGTTTTTAAGAAATCACATTTTACATCAGGATATCTGTTGGTGGATAATAAATCTGTAATATCTATTCCTTTTTCCCTGACATGTTAACAAATAATAATTCGGCATGCCTGATTTTTTTGGATATTATTCAATAGATTTATCTATCTAAAGTGCTTATTTACTTGTCTTTTATAAATTTTTATCCCCTGGAAATTTATGACCTGGAAGAAATTCAATGGAGAGATTATCGAAATTCCGATATTGGAAGAAGTAGAACATGCCATTGAACGTGAATCTAATCTGGGCAACAAGCTGAAAGTCTGTATCGGCACTGACTCGCAGGTAAAAGGCTCTATGATCGATTTCGCGACAGTTATAGTTTTTCTGCGTGAACAAAAGGGCGGTTTTATGTTCATCCATCAAGAAAGAGTTTCTCAGAAAATGAGCATTAAAGAACGAATGATCTCCGAGGTACAGAAATCTATAGAATGCGCTTATTCTCTCTGCGATCTGCTCGATCTTTATGATGTGGATCTGGAAGTCCATGCCGACATAAACACCAATCCTAATTTTAAATCAAATCAGGCTTTACGTGAGGCTATGGGCTATATCCTGGGCATGGGCTTTGTATTCAAAGCTAAACCAGAAGCTTTTGCAAGCTCAACTTGCGCAAATAAGATTGTTCAATAAAGCCAGCTTAAAAAAAGCAGGCTTATTGGCAGGGTCAAACGGCCTGTTTTATCCTCTCGATATCCCTTTCATATAAGAATTCTCCATCATTTACGATCAGGGTTCCCTGAGTATATTTTTCATTATGCTGGGTTGCATCAAGTCCTTCTTCCCCATCTTCTATACTCACTCGCATCGGTTGTATCAGATTGATGAACTTGAAAATCAGATAAGACCCAACGAAGCTAAACGTCACCACAATAGCAAGCGCTTTTATTTGCGTGAAGAAAAAATCAGGATTTCCGTAGAGAAGTCCGTCCACTCCATCGGGGTTAACAGTCTTAGTCGCAAACAGTCCGGTCAATAGCATCCCCATTATACCTCCCACCCCGTGACAGGGAAAAACGTCGAGTGTATCGTCCAGTCTTGTTTTTGATTTCCAGTATACTGCGATATTAGAGACGATGGCAGTGAAAGCCCCAATAAAAATGCTTTGAGGGATAGCGACAAAACCTGCACCGGGAGTAATAGCTACCAGGCCTACCACTGCACCGATACAGAATCCAAGAACGGAAGGCTTTTTCCCTCTCAATACATCAAAAAACATCCATGATAAGCCTGCAGAGCCGGCGGAAATATTAGTTGTCGCTAATGCGGATACCGCCAGTGCATTTGCACCGAAGGCGGAACCGCCATTAAAGCCGAACCAACCGAACCATAACAAACCCGTTCCAATGAGTACATAGGGGATATTTGCGGGGGGTATTTCCCGATGTTCCTGATGGACTCTTCTCCGCTTTAATACCAGGGCGCCGGCCAGCGCCGCCATACCTGCAGAAATATGAACCACTGTTCCTCCGGCAAAATCAAATGCCCCCATTTTGTATAAAAATCCTTCGGGATTCCACGTCCAATGTGCTAAGGGAGAATAGATCAGCAGGCTAAACAGACAGATAAAAAGAATATAAGAAGTAAAACGGATACGCTCCGCAACGGCACCTACAACCAGGCCGGGTGTGATAATCGCAAACATCAGCTGGAAAAGTGCAAATAATGTAAGTGGGATAGTCGGTGCAAGACTCGAGGGCGCTCCCGAGTTTACACCTTCAAAGAAGAAGTAGGTTGCGGGATTCCCGATAAATCCGCCGATAGATTCACCGAACGCCAGACTAAATCCTACCGTTACCCAAATTATACTAACGATACCCGCAGCGACTACACTCTTAATCATGGTGGAGATAACATTTTTACGATGAACCATTCCGCCATAAAAAAGAGCAAGTCCCGGAGTCATCAGGAAAACAAGCGCAGTCGCAACCAGCATCCAGGCAATATCCGCCCCCACATAATTTGACAGCTCTTCATAATGGGGACGTGAGGGTATAAATACTGATATAACTGTAATTACACTTAGAACAGCAAAAGGGATCACTCTTTTGATGTCAATTTTTATCTTTCTTATCATAAATACCAATTAATAATGGGAATTATCAAAAATAACGAGTCAAATATATTAATTTGATAACAAAACAAGATAAATAATTTAAATTATTCAGCATTTTTCTTATTTAAAGTAATTATATACTATATATAATACATAATTCTCACTAAAAATCTCCATTTACTGAATAAAAAAGCAGAAAAACCATAAAATAAGATCAACTACTTCAAATACTGCAAGAAAACGTGAAAAAATGGCGATAAAAAAGCTACAATAAGAGTATTAAACCTTATTCAGCAAGATAAAATGTGAAAGTTGCGTTAACAGGCGCAGTGGGATGCCGGGATATAGTTACTTCCCTGAATAACACCTTTTTCTTCGAGACGTTTATCGATATAGCTCTGGATCTGAGATTTCTTCATGCCCCAATTAGGTGCGATTAGCAGATCGAAGTCTGCCAGGCCGAACAAGCGCTGCAACACAATATCAGGCCGAAGGAGTGGAATAAATTCAGCAATAAAGTCGGTATACTCGTCGATTGTAAATACTTTAAACGGCTCACGATCAAACCGGGCGCCCATAATTGACCCTCTCACCACGTGGAGATGGTGCAGCTTTACGAATTTGATTTGCGGAAACTTGTTAATTTCATCCGCATATTTCAGCATCATTTCATGTGTTTCCCAGGGGAAGCCAAAAATAGTATGCACACAAAGTGTCACTTTCGAATGCTCTGCTAATTGCAGCGCGTTCACCAGTTCCTGATGTGTGCAGCCACGATTAATTTTCAGCAAGGTATCATCATAGATAGACTCCATACCCATCTCCAAATCTACATCAAAGCGATTGGCGTAGCCTTCCAAAAGGGTAATCTTCTCAGAATCAATACAATCTGGGCGGGTACCCACAGAGAGACCAACAATATTATCAGTATTAATACTCAATGCTTCGTCATAGAGCATCTTCAAATAATGGGTGGGAGCATAGGTATTTGTGTTAGGCTGGAAATAAATAATAAATTTTTCTGCACGATAATTCTTAATTGCGCGCTCCATACCCTGCTCTATTTGTTCTTTTAAAGTGGGGAGCTTTCTTGACAGCTCTGGCGTAAAGGAATCTACGTTACAATAGGTACAACCCCCATATCCCTTACTTCCGTCACGATTGGGACATGTAAAACCAGCGTCAGCTATAATCTTATATACGCGCTTTCCGTCATACTTTTTCTTAAGGTATGCGCCATAATGATTATAATTCTTGTGACCGTAGTCTAAAGGTGTTCCCAAAACTTTATTTTTGCAAAGATATAAAATTCCATTCACCCTTAACCGGTCTCTCTATGCTCCGTATATATTATAAAAAAGATAAGCGCCTGGCCAAAGAAACTGATATCCGCCTACTGGATACCATTCCATTAAACGATATGGTTTGGGTTGATCTGCAAAACTCCACGGTTGAAGAGAAAGTAACTATCGAAACCTATTTCGATATTAAATATTCATCGGAAGAAGAATCTACGGAAATTGAAAGTTCCTCGCGTTTCAACGAGCTGGACGATGAGTTAATCATCAACTCCAACTTTTTGGCGCCGGGGAAGGGTGGATTTGACTATTGTCCGGTATCGATCATTCTGGAAAAGGGAATTCTTTTCACCTATCGGGATGATGATCTCAGAACATTCGGGGAGACGGTAAAGAAGATCAAAGCTAGTCCGGGCTCATCTGCGAATGGCTACCAGATTCTGCTCACAATACTTGAAACCGGAATTGAGCAGGATGCAGACACCATCGAAGGTCTAGCGAAGGAAATATCTGACCTGCACAAGCAGCTTACTCTTAATAAAAAACGCTCTGATGAAGAAGTGCT
The DNA here is from genome assembly GCA_964521175.1 of uncultured Sphingobacterium sp. Lineage (GTDB taxonomy): Bacteria > Bacteroidota > Bacteroidia > Sphingobacteriales > Sphingobacteriaceae > Daejeonella. Next base: position 2,058 of record CAZFQV010000012.1, on the reverse strand, counting down.
TTTGAAAATTGCATCCTTTCAGAACTATAATATTATGATGCGTGAAAATATTGTTGACAAGCAGCGCCTTGTGTCATCATTGATGAAAAGCAGTCTTTTCCCCGAAGAGTATATGGCTGTGCTTCGGATAATGATCAAGGACATCGGGTCTTTAATCGAGCATAACAAGTTTGCTTTTGAGCGGCTGGAATACCTGCAAGACACCTTCATGGGTCTGGTCAACATTGAACAAAACCGGATCATTAAGATTTTCACTGTAGCCACCGTGGCATTTATGCCGCCTACGCTGATTGCCAGTATTTACGGGATGAACTTTCGCATTATGCCTGAACTTGATTGGGAATGGGGGTACAGTCTGGCAGTGTTGCTCATGGTGTTATCCTCGGTTGTTACTCTGATTTACTTCAAAAAGAGGAACTGGTTGTAAGTAAATCGTGAATTCGGGAGACCAACCGGCAAACTATTACGGCCGGACAATAATTCTTATCTTTAGCTGTACACCCTGTAATAATGATCGAAGTTTATAAGCCAAAAAATACTTTGCGATTTGTAACCGCGGCTGCTCTGTTCGATGGGCATGACGCAACTATTAACATCATGCGCCGAATCCTGCAATCATCGGGCGTTGAGGTTATCCATCTTGGACATAACCGTTCGGTACAGGAAGTGGTTGACTGTGCTATCCAGGAAGATGTGCAGGCCATCGCCATGACTTCCTATCAGGGTGGACATATCGAGTACTTTAAATATATGTACGACCTACTGCAGGATAAAGGAGCTGGTCATATTAAAATTTTTGCCGGCGGAGGAGGAGTGATCTTGCCACATGAGATCACCGAGCTAAAAGATTATGGCATCACCCAAATCTACTCTCCTGACGATGGCCGTAAAATGGGTTTACAGGGGATGATCAACGATATGCTGAAAGCTGCTGATTTCCCCGTACCGGTCAAAACTGATGGCGACTTCGGGCAAAAGAATAGCCGGGAGGTTGCTGTTGCGATTACCCGGATAGAAAGTCGGGCAGCCGGCATTTCCACTTTTCTGGAAAAGTTGCGTGATACCATAAAGAAAAAGCATATCCCCGTAGTTGGGATAACGGGAACCGGAGGCGCAGGCAAATCATCCCTTATTGACGAATTGGTTCGGAGATTTCTAAAAGAAACAGATAAAACGCTCGCTATTATTTCGATTGACCCTTCCAAACGCAAAACAGGTGGCGCCCTTCTGGGTGACCGCATTAGAATGAACTCGATCAATAATCCGAGAGTGTATATGCGGTCATTAGCTACTCGTCAGGCCAATCTATCGCTTTCGAAATATGTAGGCGAATCTATCGATGTATGCAAGGCTGCGGGATATGACCTTATTATTATCGAGACTTCCGGTATAGGGCAATCCGACACTCAGATCATCGATCATTCAGATGTTTCTTTATATGTGATGACCCCTGAATTCGGAGCAGCAACTCAATTGGAGAAAATTGACATGCTTGACTTTGCCGATTTGATAGCTATCAACAAGTTTGATAAACCGGGCTCCGCGGATGCGCTACGCGATGTACGGAAACAATTCAGACGCAATCACTTGATGTTTGATACTGCACCCGAAGAGCTACCTGTGCTTGGCACCATTGCCTCCCAATTTAACGACCCGGGGATGAATAGTCTCTTTTTGCGACTAATGAGAACCGTCCTTGAAAAAACCGGAGTTGATTTTGAGGTAAAATCACACCTCTTCAAGGAAACTACGCAAAGAAAGTTCATCATCCCACCAGACCGTGTCCGTTATCTTGCTGAGATAGTTGAAGCTAATGAAGAATATCATGTTTGGGTAGATGAACAGGCAGATATCGCCCGGCAACTTTTCCAGGTAAACGGAGTTTTAAAGCTGGTGGATCTTGATTCTTTAAAGTCAGGTTTAACTGACCTTAGCAAGCAACTCGAGGAGAGGATAGATCCGGAATGCCTGCGTCTACTTAGAGAATGGCCTGAAACCATTAAGCGATATTGTGCTGATGATTTTATTTATCAGGTCAGGGGTAGGGAGATTCGCCAG
>CAZFQV010000011.1:0-17912 GCA_964521175.1 uncultured Sphingobacterium sp. | reverse complement strand
TAAAACAACGACCAACAAAAAAAACGTCCAGGCTCCTTCCCGGAAACCGCACTAGAAAACGAAATAAGCTTGCCCACGGCAGGAAGCCCTCACAAATACACTATCACTCACCAGGTAATTGGAAGCGGCGCTCAGGTAGATGTTTTCCTTTATCCTTCTCACAGTCAGCACATTTCCTTTGGAGACGACCGCGGGGAGCGGATATCTGATTTGTGCTTTATCTTTTAGCTGTGTTAACCGCGCCGAATACCTTTCCGCACTGTCAACATCGGTCAGGAGCACTGATCCCATCCCGAGCTCGTTACTGGTAAAAGTAGTAAGCACCTCACCTTTGCTGTTCAATATCTCCCCGGCTACCTTTACTCCTTTACCGGAGCCATCCAGGGCCTTGAAGCCGAGCACGTTTGGTATACCATGCACCATTTCTCCGCTTTCAGGAAAAAACTGCAGGTCCAGAAAATTCTCATCCATGACAATAGTACGCGAATAGCCTGAATTGTTATTCGTATTCAGTTTCAGCGTGATGAAATTAGATCCAGGGGGTACCGCATAATCCAGCGGGTAATTGTTCCTGCCACTCCGGGATATTTCAATCGTATCGTGCTTATCGTCAGCAGTTATAAAAAGAGTGAGCACTCTTGAGTGCAGGCTATCTATGATCGATGGGTTAATTGTCGCCTTTATCCGCCGCTGGTCTTCAGCTCCGGTCAGAGTAAGGTTCTGTATGGGGTTTGGCTCAGCAGCCGCCCCTTCACTATACACCTTTATATATTCTTTAAAGAAAAAGTCCGGACCAAAATTCCTGTTCCATTCAGTGTATGCCCTGACCTGGTATTGCCCGTCTGTATAGTTGGAATTCAGTTGGAAAAACCCATCCCCGATGCCGTCTACGAGCCTGATCAATTTCTTTTCAATGATCAGCTCGTTCTGATCGATGAGATCAACATGCAGTACCGAACTGATCATTGAACTCGTGTGATCTGATGCCAGGGTTACGATGGCTTTGAACCATACGGTTTGATCCGTAGTATAAACCTTGTTGTCGAGCTGCAGGTATATTTTCTCGGCAGGCAGGTTATAAGAGCCTTCTTTGTGTTCATATCTCTGTGAAGCTTCAGGTTCGGCTTCTAATCTTTTGTCCTGGGCTATACCGGCAAAGGCGTACATGCAGCAGAGGGTGAGGGCTATTGCATAGATTTTTTTAAATCGTGATCCGGTCTTCAAACTAAAAGTGTGTATATAGCGTAAAGTCAATGGTCAGTTTACACTTTCTTCTTTACCTACATGAAGATATGAAAAATCTGCAACGATGAAATTATATTCCGGATTTCCTGATGACCCCTTTTGTTTAAGGTCTTCCGATGGGCGACTTAAATCTAACCCTAAAAACCAGGACCCCGGTCCGGAATGAATATAGAAATTTGAGATGAATGCGTTTATAACTTTTTGCGGACGGTTCTCATGCCGGACTGGAGTCCTATTCTTCATCCATGATTTCAGAGCGCTGCGCTGAACTTTGAAACCAGGAAAGAATGTCAAATACAGAATTGGTTTAGATCTTCGCTATATCCTCAGCACTTCAGCAATATACGACGAATAGTCAAGTTTATAAATTTTGCAAAAAATGACTGCTTCTATCTAAATGAATATCAGTTGTTTGCGGCTATATTTATTTGCTAGTGTAATTATTTATTTTTAAATTCAATATGCGAAAACACAGATAATCAATCTATGAAGACGCATATATTCAATTATTTCTGGGGCGTACTCCTGATTTGCTTATTAAGCGGATGTAGTTCAACCATTGCGCTGTATGATCAGTATGCGTACAAACAGGTTACCTCACTTAAAGTCGACGCTCTCGACCTGATGAATAGCGCAGATCAGAACTTCGGGGACCACCAAAAGGATATCCATGCGCTTGATGTATTGTTCAGGAAGGCGGTGGAATATGAGAAACACCGGCCTAATAATGATATTATTATTAAAATGTGGTCGGAAATATATGATCCACAGTTAAACCTTTATGGTGGGTTTATCGCACGCTGGCAGCGGAAGGATAAGCTTGAACCTGCCTTTATCGAAGAGCAAAAAGAAATTGTAGGGCTCGCTTTCGACCAGATCGCCGAACTGCAGAGCAAACTTCAAAAGAGAAAATAAATTTAAATTCCGGATCATGGAAATCGACTTCCCCGGTCTGCTGGATGATCTTAAAAAGGACATCCGGGCTTTAGCCAGAAAGACGCTTACTTTGAAAGTAAAGGAGGCACGCGAAGCGGCGGAATATATAGTGGATAAATGCAGTTTGAACCTGGAGCGATGGACAAAGGAGCTGGCCGAAGGGAGCATGAATCGTGATGATTTTGATTATCATGTAAAAAGCCAGAAAGATCTTCTGAAGCTTGTTGCATTGAAGCAGGCCGGGATTGCGCAGCTTGCTATTGATGACTTTAAAGACGAGGTATTCCTGATTATCAGCCGTGGGATACTGAAGGCTATCGGTCTATAGTTTATGATCATCGATGAAAAAGATTCTAGCTATTGACGGTGGGGGTATTCGGGGGATAATCCCCGGTCAGCTATTACATGTCCTGGAGGATAAACTCCGGCAGAAGACCGGAAAGGTCGACGCCCGATTGCCTGATTTCTTTGATTTTTTTGCGGGAACCAGTACGGGAGGAATTTTGATCAGCCTGCTGCTTTGCCCGGATGAAACGAAGCCCCTGCGGCCCAGATTCAGCGCTGCAGAGGCTGTGGATATGTACAGGATGTATGGCGCTTCGATCTTCAGGACCTCACTATGGGGAAGGATACTGAATTATAAGTCTATGTTCAGCGAGAAGTACCATGCAGATCCGCTGGAAAGCATTCTTGAAAAGTATTTCGGAGGTGCCAGGCTGAGCAGCCTGCTGAAGCCCTGCCTGATCACTGCCTATAATATCCGCGACAGGAAAACGCACTTTTTTGCGAGCCATGACTTTCCCCGGAAGGGCGATGGAGGCGATTTTTACTTACGTGATGTATGCCGTGCTACTTCCGCCGCTCCAACTTATTTCGAAACTGCTTTGATCAGCTCATTGAGCGGAGTATCATACCCCATGGTTGATGGAGGGATATTCGCTAATAACCCTGCTTTATGCGCCTATTCGGAGGTCAGGAATGCCAAAGGGCAGCCGACAGCCTCTGACATGTTCGTGGTATCGCTAGGCACAGGCGGGGAGAACAGGCCTTATGAATACCGCAAAGCGAGACGCTGGGGCGCAATGGGATGGATAAAACCTTCCATAGACATCATGATGTCGGGAGCCGCAGAGACTACACACTATCATCTGCTCAAGATGTTCTCTGCCGGCGGCAATAGTGCGAATTATATCAGGATACAGCCTGCCGACCTCCGGAATGCGAGTCCGGAGATGGACAATGTCCGTCCGGCGAATATTGCCGCGCTGACTGAGCTGGGGATCAAAACTGCTGAGGATTATTCAGGTATACTGGATGAGATCGTAGAGCGGGTTGTGGCTGATGAAGACAAGGTAGAGTTTTAACAGTGACTTCTCTTTCAAATACTAATGCATATATTTAATTAATGAAGTTAATACTCGCGGTATTATGCTGCTTGCTTTTTCCGTTTGCAGCTTTCTGCCAGTCTGTAGAGGATTTTATTCAGAATGCAGATAGCCTGGAGGCCTCTATTCCAGTAGAGAAGGTTCATCTCCACCTGGATAGACCCTATTATGCGGCAGGTCAGACGATCTGGCTCAAGGCCTATGTGGTTGATGGGGCTAACAGGCCTTCTATGCTCAGCAATATACTGTACGTAGATCTGATCGGTGAACATGACAGGATTATCAAAGCGCTGAAGCTCCCGCTGGCAGCTGGACTCGCTTCCTCGGATATTGCGCTGGCCGACACGCTGGATTCCGGCCGCTATCGGCTGCGCGCGTATACACAATGGATGCGCAACTTCGGAGAAGAAGGATTTTTTAACCGGACGATCAGTATTGTCAATCCTTTCAATGCAGCTGTCGCGAAAGGCCGAAGCCCGGCTAAGCTAGACGACAGCTGGTCGGTACAATTTTTTCCTGAAGGAGGCGATCTAGTGGATAGCATCCGTTCAAAAGTTGCGTTTAAAGTTTTAGGATCCGACGGACTGGGAGTTTCTGCTACCGGGTATGTATTGGATGAACAGGGTGCGCGGGTAGCCGAGTTCGCCTCAAGCCATGCGGGTATGGGTTCTTTCATGCTGAGTCCTTTTCGTGGGCAAACCTACACCGCAGTGGTGCGTTACGGTACTCAGGAACGGCGCATTTCTCTACCCTCGTCCAGAACGGAGGGCTATGTGTTAAGCTTATTGGATGAAGATGATAGCAGCTTGCGCCTGCGCATCACGGCAAGCAAGGGTAATATGAATACAAAGGTGACCCTGATTGCCCAAAATGGAGGGCAGGCGCAGCTACTTATTCAACAAAAGCTGGACGGCCAATTTGCAGACATCAGGCTTCCTAAGGATAGCTTTACAAGGGGTCTCGCGCGATTTACACTGTTAGATGACAAGGGTATTCCTGTAGCGGAGCGCCTGGCTTTTATATTTACGGGTAAGCCGATGCAGTTAGATTTGACAACGAATAAAAATAGCTACGGCTATCGCGAAAAGGTAAAGGTTGAGATGAATTTGCCTGCTGAATCAGGGCTTAGTAGTAATTTTTCAGTTTCGGTCACAGACATCAGCCGGCTGCCGGTCCGCAAAGAAGACGAGCATTCTATTCTTTCCGATCTGTTGATCAAGTCGGAGCTGCAGGGGTATATCGAGCAGCCGAACTATTATTTTATATCGCAAACAGCAGAAAGGAGGAAGGAACTGGACAATCTCCTGATGACTCAGGGTTGGCGAAGAGTAAGTGCTAAAGATATGTACTCAGGACAGCTTCCGAAGATCTCTTTTCAGGCGGAGAAAGACATACAAATCAGCGGTAGAGTACTTCTGCGTGGGCAGGCGGTGAAGGGAGGAAAGGTGACCTTGTTCAGCCCGAACGGCGGCTTCACTGCCGATACCCTCACGGATGACCGCGGTCGGTTCCGCTTTGACAAGCTGATATTTGCCGACAGCACCCGCTTTGTCGTTCAGGCCAGGCAGCAAACGGATCGTCCGAATGTGCAGATCAGACTAGATCTACCCGAGAGACAGCGTATCAGCCTGGCTGATGACCCGGAACTGAGAAGCGCTGACGATAGCGTTGCGATGAGCTTTTTTGTAAAAGAGGTGCGCGATGAACTGGAGGAGTTGATTAAGCAGGGTTTGCTGAGTCGGACGAATATGCTCAAGGAGGTGGTCGTTAAAGCTGTTAAGCCGTTTAATTACGTAGAAAACTCCTCCAAACTGGGAAATGCGCCAGCGGATTTCGTACTGCGGGCTGATCAGTTTGAAGGTGAAACCGATATGGGCGTTGCGTTAATGGGAAAAATTCCGGCAATGACCATCCAAGTCGATCCGAAGACGATGGCAATTACAGCTGGTCTGATGCGCCACGGAGGCAAGGCGATGCGTTTGTTCGTGGACGGCGCTGACTGGGGTACTGACCTTTCTGCGGTTCCGCCGGGCGACATCGCTACGCTGGAAGTTATCAGAAACGCTGCCCGTAGTGCAATCTATGGCAATGCCGGGTCATATGGACTTATCATTGTTACAACGAAGGTTTTTGCAGGACTTCCTACGGAGGTTATTGTGGATCCGCAGGGCATCATTACCTATCGGCCCCAGGGCTATACCGTAAGCCGTGAATTCTACTCGCCCGACTATGATGCCCCCGAAACGCCGAGAGATAGTCCAGACCTGCGCACCACGATTTACTGGAATCCTGATATCTTTTCAAAAGATGGACAGCCGTCTTCCTTTGAATTCTTTACCGCCGATAAGGCAGGAACCTATCGTATGGTGGTAGAAGGCCTGGATGTCGAAGGGAGATTGGGGAGGAAAGCAGTAGAGTTTGAGGTAAGATAATTTTTTATACTCACCTTATCCCAGAGGGCCTAATCATCCCTGTTCCCTAATTCAATGATGTCATTTCCCTCCAAAATATTTTTTCTGAATCCAGTCTGCGCTGCCTGGATCATAGCCGTTCCCAGCTCTTTCATGGTACAGAATGTTCGGGGAAACAGTGCTCTTCCAACTGGGAATAACCAATTTATATACGCATAAAACTTATGGGTATTTTTCAGATTCGGAGTAGGCTTTATAAAGCCCGGCCTGAATGCATAAACATTCTTAAAAGGGAGCTTCATGAGATCATTCTCAGTTTTCCCTTTCACTCGGGCCCATGCGAGACGACCTTTCTCCGTGCTGTCGGTTCCTGAACCTGAAACGTAACAGAAGGTCATCCCAGGATTTAAGCGACTAAGAATTTCTCCCATATGCATGGTCAGGGTGTAAGTAAGCTTATAATACATCGCCTTATTCACCGCCAGTGAAGAAACACCCAAGCAAAAGAAACAGGCATTATATCCTTCAAGTTCCTGTTGAATGGGCGATAGGTCAAAAAAGTCCTGGTGAATAATTTCCTTAATCTTAGGATCGGTAATGCCGCATGGCTTTCTTCCGATGACCAAAATTTTTTCTACATCGGGATGCAGCAGGCATTCGTGCAGAACTCCTTCTCCCACCATGCCGGTGACACCTGTGATAATAGGACTGATCTTATTTTTTTCTTCCATGACAATGAATATAAGGAGGGGGCCGGCTGTGAATAGTGCTGAGCGGATGTGTTGTGCGCTCATATAGTAGCTCTCCCGCACATCTAAACTAAACATTTCCACGCCGAAATTGCGTCCTTAGAAAAATTAGCCGATTTTAGCAGGATGAATTCCGAGCTAAGATCTGTAAATGTAACTCGCTATATCACTCCGCTGCGCGAGGGGGGCTCTATGCCGGCCATTGCCGAAGCGGATGACGGATTTTTATACGTGCTCAAGTTCAGGGGTGCTGGTCAGGGTCCAAGGGCTTTGATCGCAGAGATGATCGGCGGGGAAATTGCCCGTTTGCTGGGGCTGAAGGTGCCTGAGCTGGTGTTTGCCAGCCTGGATGAGGCCTTTGGCCGGACGGAGGGAGATGAAGAGATCCAGGATCTGCTGAAGTTCAGCGTGGGCCTGAACCTGGGACTGCATTACCTGTCGGGATCCATAACATTTGATCCGGTAGTCAACACGGTTGACCCGCTGCTGGCTTCTAAAATCGTGTGGCTGGATTGCCTGCTGACCAACATGGATCGTACCGGCAGGAACACCAATATGCTGATCTGGCATAAAGAATTATGGCTTATCGATCACGGAGCATCTTTATATTTTCATCATACCTGGCAGAACTGGCAGGAACAGGCGGTGAAGCCTTTTGCCCTGGTCAGGGATCATGTCCTGCTTCCATATGCCACGGAGCTGGATGCAGCCGACCGGGAATTCCGGGATATCTTGAACAGAGACCGGATACGGGTCATCGTTTCGCTGATCCCCGACGAGTGGCTGACAGATGAAAATATTTTTAAAAGTACTGAAGAATACCGGGAGGCATATGCCGGATTTTTAGAGCAGCGGGTGTCTCATTCGGAAATTTTTGTAAAGGAAGCTCAAAATGCACGAAAAGCACTTATTTGAATACGCGGTGATCCGCGTGGTGCCGAGGGTAGAACGCGAAGAATTCCTGAATGTCGGGGTGATCCTTTTTTGCAAAGGGCAGGATTTTCTTCAGGCGAAGTGCAACCTGGATGAGAAACGAATGGCTGCTTTCTCGCCGGAAACAGACACGGATGAGATCAGGGAAAGCCTTCATGCATTCTGTGAAATCAGTAAAGGCATTGGCAACAGCGGTCCCATCGGGAAACTGGACCAGCCCTCCCGCTTTCGCTGGCTCACCGCTACGAGAAGCACGGTGGTGCAGACCTCAAAAGTTCATCCTGGATTTTGTAGAGATGCGGAAGAGATGCTGGATAAATTGTTTAAAGAACAGGTTCTGTAGAACCTGAAACCTTTAACGTTTCAAAGCATTTCATCCCAAGTTAACTATATTACTTAAGCTTTCACTGGTATAGCATCGGTCCATACAATATCGGTCTATACAATATTAGCACGATTTCAACAGAGTCGCCTTAATTATAATAACTGATTACACATCGAATCGACCATCGATCACAGGGGATAGAATTAGGTATAGCCGCTTATTTTCATATCGTTCCGGTCATTTCACTAAGATGCGTATTAATTAATAAGGAGCTGTTTGCAAAATAGTTCCAAACTATAAAAAAACTTAAGTATAATTGCCGACTAAATCCATGGGTATTATATATTATTTTTAATTTGCGACCAGTTTGTTTTACCGTTCACAACTTTTTGATTTTTGAACCGGATCTAACGGTTAAAAATCACGGTAATTTATTGGGAAAAACTGGTTTCCGCTTTTCGGTGTACGAAATTAATGATTAAGATCTCAAAAAAACGTGACGGGACTGTACTGGATATATGCCAGGTTTCCCCCAATTTAACAGCGATTTGATGCAGCCAAAAAACGTAATAGCCTTATGATGCAGTTGTCGGGCAGATCGCAGGAGAAAAAATGGAAGAGTATAGCCTACTGGGCTCTGTTTCTTATCGCGCTTATATTTATTGGCTATGGGGCGTATGGATACTTATCGTATGAGACGATAGTCTCCTTAGGGGCAGAGATGTATGAGCAGATCGATGAGAAATTCATATGGATGGTCGCTGTAGGATTCTGTGCCCAGCTAGTGGATGGCGCATTGGGTATGGGCTATGGGGTGATATCCACAACGTTTTTATTATCAGGAGGCTTGAGTCCCGCTGTAATCTCCGGTAGCATCCATACTGCCGAAATGTTTTCAAGCGGGGCTTCAGGGTTTAGTCACTACCGCTTTGGCAACGTTAATATGAAACTATTTAAAACCTTGGTATTTCCAGGTGTTGCCGGGGCGATTGCGGGAGCGCTATTTTTAGGTTATGCCGGTGAGAATTATGCGGAATGGATCCGTCCGGTGATTTCGTTTTATACCCTTTTATTGGGTATCAGAATCCTGAGAAACGCATTCAAAGTAAACAAAAAGGCACAAAAGGTAAAAAGAGCGGGCTGGCTTGCCGGGGCCGGAGGTTTTCTCGATTCTTTCGGTGGTGGCGGATGGGGCCCGCTGGTAACCAGCACATTAATTTCTAAGGGCAGAACCCCAAAATACGTCATCGGTTCAGTTAGCCTGACCGAGTTTTTTGTGACTATGGCCAGCGCACTTACTTTCTTCGCAATATTAAGAGTTAGTCATTGGCAGTCTATCCTGGGCTTAATCATTGGAGGAGTAGTGGCGGCCCCCTTTGCGGCAAAACTGGTGGGGAGACTTCCTGTAAAGAAAATGTTTATCGGGGTGGGGGCTATTGTGATTATTTCAAGTCTGAGAATTATCTGGATCTCCTTAGAGAAGTTTTTGTAGAGGTACAGGAAAAACAGATCCCGTGTTTTTAATATTTCCCGCCTTGAGTCTTTTAAATATTGCTTGGGCTTTGGATTTATCGCCTCAAAGGTTTAGTTTTAGTAAAAAATAAACCCTATTAGCGATATGTATCATAAACTTCTGTCCAATAAGTTTACAATTCTTTGTGTGGTGATCACATTAATAATTTGTTCCTCTGCAGCTTACTCGCAAAGTACATTGCCTGAAAAGCCGAACGTAATATTTGTTTCTATTGACGATCTGAATGACTGGATAAACCCGGTAGGATTGGGTGGGCTGAAGGGACTTAAGACGCCAAATTTCGACAGACTGCGAAAAATGTCGATGTCGTTCACCAATGCACATGTTGCATCCCCTGCATGTGCGCCTTCCCGAGTCGCCTTAATGACCGGTGTAAGTCCTGCAAGATCAGGCGTTACCGGATGGGGAAACGCCAACTGGAGACTGGTTCCTGCACTGAAAGATCTGCAGACAATCGAACAGTTTTTTAAAGACAAAGGCTATGAGACACTGGCAGGTGGTAAGATATACCATACGCTGGCACCGCCAAGGGCAATTGTTAATCAGTCGGAAGCCAAAGGCTGGGATTATTATTATCCGAGTCTGAAAATCCCAATTCCATTCCAGGTCAGAGCCCCTGAGTCGGTGATATCACCGAAGCTATTCACGGGAACTCAGCCGGATTACTTTACGTGGGGACCTATCGCTCTGGGCGATGAATACATGGCTGATTATCAGATCGCTGAGTGGGCAAACTATGAACTTTCCAGAAAGCATGAGAAACCGCTGTTTTTAGCGGTGGGTCTGACCAAACCACATGATCCCTGGGAAGTTCCCCAGAAGTACTTTGACTTATACCCTCTTGAATCAGTTCCGGATTTAGAAATTAAGGAAGATGATCTGGAAGATGCGTTCGTCCATGGAAGAAGGCCGCTTCATAAATTTATCACCGATAACAATCAGGTAAAGAAGGTTGTTCAGGCTTATATGGCAACGATTTCATTTACCGATGCGATGCTGGGGAAGTTTCTCGATGAATTGGAAAAATCTGCCTTTGCCAAAAATTCGGTGATGGTATTCTGGTCAGATCATGGCATGCACATGGGTGAGAAAGAAAATTGGGAGAAGTTCACCTTATGGGAGAGGTCTACCCGTGCGCCCCTCTTTGTAATCGCTCCCGGCATAACCACACCCGGGACTACAACTCATGTGCCCGTATCGATGCTGGATATTTTCCCGACACTGGCCGAACTGACCGGTCAGAAAATACCCGATTATTGTGATGGCGAAAGCTTAGTTCCTATGCTGAAGAATGAAAGCTTTGCCCATAAGCCGGTGCTCACTTCCTATTTGCTGAAGGAGAATGCAGAATCCAAAGGTGGAGACGCGCATACCATACGTACTGAGCGCTACCGTTATATTTATTATCCATTCATCAACCTCGAAGAGCTTTATGATCATAATACCGATGATAACGAATGGGATAATATAGCTTACCGGCCATCTAGCAAAGACATTATCCTGAAACACAGGAAGCTTATGCTTGAGCAGGTGCCGGGCCTGGAGTGGTCAAATGGTAATCCCAAAGGATACCAGGTTTCCGCCGATGGGCATGTTAAGAAAGAGAATTACGTTCGTTTAAAAGACATCAGCGCGACAACAAAGTGGTATTAATCGACGGCTCTGTTTTTTAGGAGTTTTTGGTGGTTTAATACGGAAGTCAATATGTAGATTTTTTATAATTATTGTTAGCATAAAATATAACTGAGAAATGAAAATCAAATTATTGTCCATCACCACATTAGTGCTTTTGCTGCTTCTATTCGGTTTTAAAGGAGAGAAACCGGAAAACAGCAATATTGATGGCGCCTGGAAACTGCAACAGGGAAGCATAGAGCAGGTAGTGCTTTTCTCAAATGGTTATTTTATGCATACCACCTTTGATAAGGAGAATAAGAAATTTATCGGAAGCAGGGGTGGGGCCTATAATTATTCGGGCAGTACTCTTAACGCTACTATAGAGTTCAATACAGCAGATAAGGAGGAGATCGGAAAACAGATTGCTTACCGGTTCAGGTTGGCCGACAAGCGACTCGATACGGACATTACTGGTACAGATAGCCGCTGGGCCTTTGTAGACAACGGCAAGGGCGAGCTTGCAGGTACCTGGCGAAGCTCTGGCCGTATGCAGGATGGGAAGGTAGTTTTAAGTCCGCCCCGTGCCCGTAAAACGTTCAAGATCCTCACGGGAACCAGATTCCAATGGGCTGCCATTAATGCTGAAACCAAGGAATTCTTTGGGACTGGCGGCGGCACCTATACTTTTGCCAATGGGAAGTACACCGAGAATATAGAATTTTTTTCGCGTGATGATAGTCGCGTAGGGGCCACACTCTCTTTTGATGGTAAGGTGGAGGGCGATCTTTGGCATCATTCCGGACTAAGCTCTGCAGGAGCCCCAATTTACGAGATCTGGAAGATGGAAAAATGAGGAGACGGAAATTCTAAAACCCGAGGAACAAAATATAAATTATACTCCCCCCTGGAGTTGGCTTTTGATAATACTTTTCATTTCGCTTTAAATGCCCCCTGCTCTTTTTGCTTTTTCCCATATAGCGCTTTGACCGCCGCGAAGATATCTTCGGATACCCATAATTACCGCATAATTCATCACGCAGAAATAGTAGGGAATGAACATAACTTTAACTCTTAATTTTTTCCTTTCGAGTAGGAAACCTAAAAACGCCAAGATGTAGAAAACTGACTGGCAGAAAAATAATATCCAGTAGATATTTTGTTGGGAATGGAATAGTAAAAAGATATTCAGGATAAAAACGAGAAGCAGCAGGAAGGGGGTAATGGTCCATCGAAGGACACGGTGACTGATATATTGGAAGCTGAGCACACCGTATTTGAAGATATTCAGCAGCTCCCGAAGCCTTATTATAGACTGAATACCTCCTGCTGCGATCCTGATTTTACGCTTTAATTCTTCGGTGACATTTTCGGATGAGCTTTCAATAGCGTAAGCCTCGGGCTCATATACGATGCGATAACCTTGCATTGCGATCTGCATGGAGATCATAAAGTCATCGAGGATGACGTCATTTGCAACCGGCTGGTACAGGCTTCGCCGAACACTGAATAATTCGCCTGCCGCTCCAACTACACTATAAAGCTCTGAATCCCATTTTTTCAATGTAGATTCATATTTCCAGTAAAATCCTTCCCCGGCTGCGCCGGCATCTGCGGTGCTACCCGTACGAATGCGTTTTTCGCCAGCCACTGCACCAACCTGGCGGTCTGAATAGTGTCGTGCAATACGACTAACTGCATCTTTATTGAGCAGGGTATTGGCATCTGTAAAGATCACGATCTCTGACTGAACCTCTTTAATTGCGCGGTGTATGGCGGCTACCTTGCCCTGGCGGTCCGCCTGGTGCATCAGCTTGATTCGGGACTCCACTGCAATGATGTCGGGAGTACCATCATCCGATCCATCGGTAATAAAAAGCAATGACAACTTATCCTCCGGATAATCTAACAACAACGTATTATGGATCTTTTCGCGAATAAAGTCCGCCTCATTATATGCCGCAACCACCAGCGTGCAGGATATAAGACTGTTTTCATGTGGAATGCGTCTTCCCCTGAAAACTCGTCTTAACCGGACCATCAGGTATAATAGGATGCCATAACCCAGAAAGGTATAAAAGATGATAAACAGGCTTACCCAGAATAGTGAGATCATTTTTGATAAAAGCTATTGCCATGAACATTCCGTGCTCCGTCCACCCAGCCTCTTATAAATGCCCTCAGCAGATCGAATCGTCTCTTTAAAATATAAGCCATCAGGTTTCGGGGAGCTACAAGGAAGCTGAAATGGAGAGTGAAGATTATTTTTGCAAGAAAACCCGCATTTCTACGAATGAATAGAATCCTGTTCCGGGTCATGTAATATTCTTTTAAGGGACTTCCTTTACCGACGGATATTGATTCTTTATGATAAATGAGTGCGCGCGGTTCCAGCCATACCTGATAGCCGGCGCGTTTAATACGCTCGCACCAGTCCATTTCTTCATAATAAAGAAAAAACCCTTCAGGCATCAGTCCGGCTTTTTCAATAGCATCCCGCCTGACCATCATCGCCGCTCCGTGTACATAACCGGTGGGGCCTGTCAAATGATCATATTGTCCCGTATCTTTTTCATATTGACCGATACAATGGTTGCGGCCAACGTTGAAATTCATCCGACTAAAGCCGGCGTATTGAATAATATCTGGTTTATCAAAATACATGATCTTGGGACTTGCCATTCCGACCTCCGGATGTTGATCAAGCGTCAGTGCCAGTGTCTCTACTAATTTAGGGGTGAATTCTGTATCGTTATTCACAAAGAAAAGGTAGTCGCCCGTTGCTTTTTTGATGCCAATGTTATTGCCACCGGCAAAGCCGGTGTTCTCTTCTGAACGGATAAAGACTACCTGGGGATATTGGTGTTTCAGCGTTTGTGGCAGATCGAAATCGCTCCCATTGTCGACAACAATCAATTCTGTGTTGGGGTAATCGTTGACCGAGAAAAAAGATTGCAGAAACTCCCGGGTAACCTGACTCTGATTATAATTGACCGTGATGAGGGTGACCTTTTTCAATTTGCTGTTTCTCGGAATAATACTGATTCGCTTTTTTTAATAGGCGCGACATATAAGCCGGATCAGACAAACTTAAATATTTAGTTTGATTAGCGCTATGAGAGTATTTAATTAAATATTAGTTTTGCATAACGTAATGCGTAATAACAAGAACCTGGAGAGTGGTGACACCGCTAATACATCTCCTGATCTGAATCAGGCGAACATTTCTTTAGTTCACCTTCATCTTAAAATGGACGAGCTTATCGTCGACCTGACGAAATACGAATTCGATACCAATACACTGAAGGAACTGAAAGATAAATTCGATCAGGCAATCGACATATCTTCCTCATCCGAATCTATCCAGACCGAAAATGTAGAAGCTTGGGACAACACTCTATACCAGGGAGGCAATGTGATCAAAGGTCGTCTGGTTATTTCAAAAAGCAGAGGGCTAAACAAAAATCTAATATATAGCTGGATATCGCTGAGTCTGCGCTTAATCATAAGTCTGCTTCTGATCCTCCTCGGTATTGGAATGATTATTATGCCTGCACCAGACTATTTCGAAATGTTCACCTTGTTTTATTTGAACCCAAATGATGGAGTTACTATTATGGATATAATTTCGCTGATAGTAGTTTTTACGGGCACACTTATTTTTATAGGGTCGCTCATGCGATTCAAACTACGCTTGTGACCAATTTCTACATATTGTAGAATATCCTCCCCAAGTATTTAATTGTATTCAAGCGATTCAAATACATGTTTGTAAAAGAAAATCATATATACAGCGAGTCAAAGCATTTTGAGGTAATTATAAGCAACTTAAGCTTTGTGAAATTGAAAGGTAGGAGAGATGGTTCGGTATTTGATTCCTAAGAGTTAAAAATCAAGAATGACGATGACCTGATTGTTTAATAGTATAGGATATTTTTCACGTAATGCTGCACTCCCACTCTCTTTTTTTAAGATATAAAATGTTCGCTTCTCATTTTTTTAGGATAACCTTGTTGTATTTTGTCTTTCTGTTTCCGCTTTTCTTTCTTGCGAGCAGTGTAAGTGCCCAAGTTGTCCCGCCCTTCCCGTATTTCGAGAGTTTTAAGAACAGTACCGCGGTAGGAATTAAGGGTTTCGGCACAACCGTAACCGGCGGAGCCAAAAATTCAGCATTTCTTACTGCTGCGGGAAACGCACCCTCAACAGTTATTGACCAACCAGGAACCGGGGTGGCTATAGATGCTAGTGGAAATGGCTATTTGCGTTTGACCGATAATTCGGACAATCAAACGGGTTATGTATATAATGATCGTAAGTTTCCGTCGAAAGACGGAGTTCACGTGGCCTTCGAATATTATACCTATGGAGGGACTAACAACGCTGATGGCATTACTTTGTTTCTTTTTGACGCCACAGCGGATCCTTTTGTCATTGGGGCTTTTGGAGGTTCCTTAGGTTATGCTCAAAAACATGATCCTGCTAATGGAGTTGTAGATTATCCCGGTGTGAGTAAGGGCTTCCTTGGCGTCGGATTTGATGAGTATGGTAACTTCGCTAACGGTGGTGTAGATCACGGCGAAGGTCGTCAGGGAGGGGTCTCCAATGTAGAAGGAGGATCAAATGGCAGGTATCCTAATTCGGTAACGCTAAGAGGGGACGGTGATGGTTTTGCCAGGGTAGCAACTAACTACGAATATCTGACTCATATCAGGACCGATAACGCAGGCATGGGCAATTTCGATATAGCCGGGGGGGTGGATGGCCGGAATATGTTGCCTGCTCCATCCACAGCTAATGGAGGCTACCGGAAAGCCGTTATCGATATTGTTCCGGATGATCCTGATAACATCACCTATTTCATCATTAATGTAACGCTCGTGCATGGCAATACTACGAAACGGGTAATTGCAGATTATCATTATACTCCTGGATCTATTCCTACCGAGCTTAAATATGGTTTTGCTTCGTCGACAGGAGCATTTACTAATTATCACGAAATTAGAAGTATCGACATAGTAATTCCACCGAGTATAAGAAAGGCGCCTACTGCCGTAGATGATTCAAAGACCACATTGGAAGATACTCCAATAACTTTTAGTATTCTGGCAAACGATTATGATCCCAATGGCAATATTACCATCGATTCCACGACGGTCGACCTCGATCCTGGGACCGCCGGACAGCAGACTACTTTTACGGTGGCTGGCAAGGGGACATTCACCGTGAGTACCGTCACAGGACGAATAACCTTTACTCCTGTTGCTAATTTCAATGGTGTCGTAGATCCAATCACTTATACCGTTTACGATACGGGAAACGATTTGGCTGGTACAAACGTTTTGACCCCCACCATAAGTAATACGGGTACCATAAATGTCACAGTTACGGCGGTGAATGATGAGCCTGGTTTCACTAAGGGCGCCAACCAGACCGTCCTTGAAGATGCAGGCGCTCAAACAGTAGCCGGCTGGGCTACTGCCATAAGTAAAGGCGGAGGTGCGGATGAAAACAGTCAGACTGTTACTTTTACCCTTACTAATGACAACAATGCGTTGTTTAGTGTTCAGCCGGCGATCGCTGCCAATGGCACATTAAGCTATACCCCCGCTGCACATGCGAATGGAACAGCTACTGTGAGCGTTGTTCTGAAAGATGATGGCGGAACCGCAAACAGCGGAGACGATACTTTTACTACTCAAACGTTCACCATTACCATTACCCCGGTTAACGATAAGCCCAGCTTCACAAAGGGTGCGAATCAGACCGTCCTGGAAGACTCAGGCCCTCAGACTGTAGCCGGCTGGGCTACTGCCATAAGTAAGGGCGGAGGTGCTGATGAAAATTCCCAAGTGCTGACCTTTACCGTTAGTAACGATAACAATACTTTGTTTAGTGCCCAGCCAACAATTGCTGCCGATGGCACGCTCAGTTATACTCCTGCGGCCGATGCGAATGGCACAGCGACGGTAACGGTGGTGCTGAAAGACGATGGCGGCACCGCGAACGGCGGGGAAGATACTTTTACTACCCAAACCTTCACAATCACTGTTATTCCTGTGAACGATGAGCCAAGCTTTACTAAGGGAGCAAATCAGACTGTAGTGCAGGGTGCGGGTGCGCAAACAGTAGCTGGCTGGGCTACAGCGATGAACCGGGGTGGAGGTGCAGATGAAAACGGTCAGACTTTGACTTTTACTCTTACTAATGACAACAATGCTTTGTTTAGTGTTCAGCCTGCCATCGTTGCCAACGGCACGCTAAGCTATACTCCAGCCGCAAATGCGAGTGGTACTGCTACTGTAAGCGTGGTTTTGAAAGATAATGGTGGCACGGCAAATGGCGGAGATGATACTTTTGCTACGCAGACATTTACGATCACCGTTACGCCATCAACGGTTAACAACCCTCCAGTTGTCTCAGACATTAATAAGACAGGAGCGAAAGACCAGACCGTGACATTTATTGTAAAAGATTTTACCGATAAGTATTCGGATCCCGAATCAAATGCATTGGTTAAAGTGAAGATTGTGAGTCTTCCTCCAAGCGGAACCCTAAAATTAAACGGTATTAATATTACTGTAGGTCAGGAAGTGGTAGCGGCCGATTTAGATAAAATTACTTTTGTTCCGGCAACGGGCTTTACCGGAGGCCCAGTTAGTTTTAGTTGGAATGCTAATGACGGGTCTTTATATGCAGTGACTGATGCTAAAGTAAACATTTCAATAAATGCGCCTGGAAACAGACCACCTGTAGCCCAGAATGATTCCGCGACCACGCCTG
>CAZFQV010000010.1:12593-17963 GCA_964521175.1 uncultured Sphingobacterium sp. | reverse complement strand
ACAGAATGGATAATCATGACTATATGGGGAATCCAGATCTTAAAAATGAAAATGCGTACAATGCTGAGTTGAACTTCATCCTGTCTGGAAGAAACGTATCCTTTAAATTAAGTGGGTTTAGCAACTATTTGCAAAATTATATTCTGGGGGAAACACAATTGGGAATGAGTTCTATGACAATCGGAGCGGACGGCGTCAGAGCCTATCGGAATATCCCCGCCGCTTATATCAGCGGAGCTGAAAGCCAGCTAAATTATCAGTTTGCAAATGAGCATTTCACCCTCAATAACTCATTAAAGTGGGTTCAGGGAAGAGATACTCATGGAATGCCTTTGCCGCTCATTTCGCCTTTAAAATCCGTAACCAGCTTACGTTTTGTTCATCATAATCTCTTTATCCAGATAGAGAACGAACTTGCTTCTGCCCAAAAGAAGGTCAATATTAGCTATGGCGAATTAGCAAGTTCAGGATTTTCAATTCTAAATCTGAGATCAACGTATACCTTTGCATTAAAAAATAACAAACTTGAATTTGCAGCTGGGGTAGAAAATCTCTTGGACAAGGCATATTATGAACACCTGGATTGGGGGAAAATGCTCCGTCCCGGTAGAAATGTTTATACCATGCTCTCACTGAAATTTTAAACCAACAGAGAATGATTCAAGGCTGAAAAATTCTCTTTTATGCAGAATCTTAAAATAGCTATAAGCGGCTATGGGAGTATATCGCCTTTAGGCGTCAACAAAGAACAGATCTGGGAACACTATCTCGACACAAACCACTGTTTTGGCAGGAACGGATCCGGGGAATGGGTGGCGCCTCTTTCAGCACCTGGTAAAAAGCTGATAGCAGAGCTGAGTAGTGATAAACGATACCAGCAATTGGATCCCTGCGTACATTACGCCATTGCAGCATCGCGCATAGCGGTTCAACAGGCTGGATGGGACGAGCATGAGGTATTTGGAATTAATATTGGATCTTCACGAGGAGCCACCACGATTTTTGAAAAGTACCATCGTGAATTCATTGAAAGTGGAAGCCAGAAAACCAACCCCTTCACCTCTCCCAGCACGACCTTAGGAAATATTAGCAGCTGGGTTAGTACAGACTTCAGTAGTAGCGGACCCGAAATCTCGCTTTCGGCAACCTGCTCTACAGCGCTACAGTCGGTAGCGAATGCTGTTGCCTGGCTTAAGGGAGGCCTGGTCAAACGCTTTCTCGCGGGAGGCAGCGAGGCTCCGCTCACGCCATTTACGATCAGTCAGATGAAAGCCCAGAAAATTTATTCCACTCAGGATACGGAATATCCCTGTCGCAGCATGGACCTGTCCAAAGGATATAACTCGATGATTCTGGGAGAAGGAGCTGCCTGCTTTTGTCTTGAACTATCTTCAGAGAAAGCGATTGCACATATTACCGGCCTCGGCTATGGAACGGAAACCATAAAACACGGAGCTTCCTTATCAGCGGATGCTGCTTGTCTGAAAAATGCCATGCAAATTGCGCTGGAAGGGCATGATCTGCAAAGTGTTGACGTAGTGTTATTGCATTCGCCGGGAACAATCTTAGGCGATCAGTCCGAAAGGCAGGCCATTAATGATATTTTTGGTGAAAACACTCCTTTATTGACCTCTAATAAATGGAAGATAGGGCATACTCTGGGGGCCTCAGGGGCATTAAGCATGGAAATGGCCCTGCTCATGCTTAAACACGATCAATTCATTGAAACACCTTTCATCCTTTCAAAAAACAGAAGTCAGTCAATCCGCAAGATCCTGATCAATACAGTAGGATTTGGTGGTGTAGCAATGAGTATCGTGATTGAAAAATAACAAAGTCGCTCCATCCGTCTGATATTGGCCCGGATAAGACCGTCTGGTTTTCAACAGGGAGGATTTTTTTTATGTTTTGATAATGCCAAAGCATACTTTTATGGGTCATTTTTCGTAACTTCGCTGGTAAATAATTGAAAATAATCTATAATAACTACGCAATAACATGGCATTTGATTTAGACATGATCAGAAAGGTTTACGACAATTTTGGCACCCGTATTGGCGCTGCCCGTGAAGTTGTTGCCAAACCACTTACACTAACCGAAAAGATTTTATATGGCCACCTATGGGAAGGTCAGGCTTCACAAGCTTATGAACGTGGAGTAAGCTACGTTGACTTTGCCCCCGACCGCGTGGCTATGCAGGATGCCACCGCTCAAATGGCTTTGTTGCAATTTATGCAGGCTGGCAGACCAACCGTTGCTGTGCCTTCAACGGTGCACTGTGATCACCTGATCCAGGCTAAAGTCGGTGCCGATGAAGATCTTGCGACTGCCAATAATCAGAATAAAGAAGTTTATGATTTTCTAGCGTCCGTATCGAACAAATATGGAATTGGTTTCTGGAAACCAGGAGCTGGTATTATCCATCAGGTTGTGTTAGAAAACTACGCTTTCCCCGGGGGGATGATGATCGGAACAGACTCACACACGCCGAATGCGGGTGGTTTAGGCATGGTGGCTATCGGGGTGGGTGGTGCAGATGCCTGTGATGTTATGGCTGGCCTGGCATGGGAATTAAAGTTCCCTAAGCTAATCGGTGTAAAGCTGACAGGCAAGCTTTCCGGATGGGCTTCTGCGAAAGACGTTATTTTGAAGGTGGCCGGAATACTAACGGTAAAAGGTGGTACCGGACATATCGTCGAATATTTTGGCGATGGTGCAGAGTCGCTTTCTGCCACAGGTAAAGGGACAATCTGTAATATGGGTGCCGAGATCGGTGCAACGACCTCCATTTTTGGCTACGATGAGAAAATGGCCGAATATCTCAGAGGAACCGACCGTAAAGACATCGCTGCTTTAGCAGATGCGGTAAAGGAACACCTTACCGGAGACGCAGAAGTATATGCTAATCCAAATGATTATTTCGATCAGGTAATCGAGATTGACCTTTCAACCCTCGAGCCTCATGTAAATGGACCATTTACTCCGGACATGGCATGGCCTATTTCAAAATTTGCTGCTGCCGTTCGTGAGCACGGATGGCCACAGACACTGGAAGTGGGTCTAATCGGCTCTTGTACCAACTCCTCTTATGAAGATATCAGCCGCGCAGCCTCCATTGCTCAGCAGGCAGTAGATAAACACCTGGTAGCAAAAGCAGAATTTACCATCACACCCGGATCTGAGCAGGTACGTTATACGGTAGAACGCGACGGCTACCTCGATACCTTTGAGGGTATGGGCGGTGTGGTGCTAGCCAATGCTTGCGGACCGTGTATCGGGCAATGGGCGCGTCACAGCAACGACCCTAACCGTAAAAATTCTATCTTAACTTCATTTAACAGAAATTTCAAGTCGCGAAATGACGGAAATCCTAATACCCACGCCTTCGTAGCGTCTCCTGAAATCGTAACAGCACTGACTATTGCAGGTGATCTTGGATTTAATCCGCTTACTGACTCTTTGACCAATTCAAAAGGTGAGCGTGTTATGCTTGATGAACCCTGGGGTGTTGAAATGCCGGTAAAAGGTTTTGCCGTGGAGGATGCCGGATATCAGTCACCCGCAGAAGATGGGAGCAGCGTGAGCGTGATTGTAGATCCAAACTCTTCTCGCCTGCAGCTTTTAGCACCATTTAAGGCTTGGGAGGGCACCGATATTTCTGGACTTAGACTATTAATCAAAGCGAAAGGTAAGTGTACCACCGACCATATCTCTATGGCAGGTCCATGGCTGAAGTTCCGCGGACATCTGGATAACATTTCCAACAATATGCTGATCGGCGCAATTAACTTCTTCAATGAGAAAGTGGATAACGTTAAAAACCAACTGAGCGGTGAGTACGGGCCGGTTCCAGCCACGGCACGTGCATATAAAGCTGCAGGAATCGGCAGCATTGTGGTAGGCGACGAGAATTACGGAGAAGGATCATCCAGGGAACATGCGGCGATGGAACCCAGGCATCTGGGGGTAAGAGCTATTCTGGTAAAGTCTTTTGCCCGTATCCATGAAACGAATCTCAAAAAACAGGGAATGCTTGCTTTAACATTTACGGATGTAAATGATTATGACCGCATCCTTGAAGACGATATTATCGATATCACTGGCCTAAATGATTTTGCACCCGAGAAGTCACTGACGATTATGCTACACCATAAAGATGGAAGCAGTGAATCATTTGCAGTGAACCATACTTATAATGAACAACAGATCGAATGGTTTAAGGCAGGCGGGGCCCTGAACATAATCAGAATGGGCCATAATTAAAATATTCACATGTCGAAAGTAGTCTTAATCACCGGAGCCTCGACCGGAATAGGATTTGAAACAGCCTTGCTCCTGGCTGCTGAAGGACATCGCGTTTACGCGAGTATGCGTAATCCTGAAAAGGGATCTGCGCTTATTACTGAGTCTAAAAAAAGAAATACATCTCTGAACATCCTTAAATTGGATGTTCAGGATGAGCTTTGTATTGCCCAGTGTGTCAGCGAAATTCTGGAAAAAGAACAAACGATCGATGTGCTGATAAACAATGCTGGTGCCGGTTTCATTCGACCCATGGAACAAGCTTCTATGGAAGAAATAGAACAAGTCATGGACGTGAACTTCTATGGGGTTATTCGCTGCTGTAAGGCGGTACTACCACAAATGCGTCAGCAGAAAAGTGGCCATATCATCAATATTTCATCTGTCGGCGGACTTGTGGGGCAGCCTGTTAATGAAATCTATTGTGCTGCAAAATTCGCATTGGAAGGCCTCACCGAAAGTATTGCCTCTTATATGAAGCCTTATTTTGGAATCGACGTATCAATTATTGAGCCTGGCGGTGTGATGACGGAGTTCGGAAATAGTCTCACCCGCTATTTTGAAACTACCGGTGGTATCAAAGACGATGACTATAAACCCTTGCTCAGTAACTATATGGACTATCGTGCTACTTTTACCGATGAATTAAAAGAAAAAGCATTTCAGAAACCTGCACAAATTGCGGCGATAGTTTCAGACTGCATCAATGACCCAAATCCGAAGCTGCGCTATCTTACATCTGAAGGTGCTGCTAACTTCACCAGACTAAAATCGGGTTTAGATCCGGATGGCGAAGGCATCAAGGCGCAGGTAAGAAAAGCGGTATTGAACAAGTAAATTCATACACTTCCCTGAAACTTAAAAAGCAGGAAGATGAAGATTACCTTACTCACCCTCGGAAAGACTCAAGACAAATATCTGGCTGAGGGAATCGCTGTCTTTGTCAAGCGCCTCAAACACTATATTTCATTCCAGATCATAGAAATACCTGAACTGAAGGATACTAAGAGCCTTTCAAGAGATCAACAGAAGATCCGGGAAGCTGAACTTTTGTTTAAAAATATAAAA
>CAZFQV010000010.1:0-12583 GCA_964521175.1 uncultured Sphingobacterium sp. | reverse complement strand
AATCAAAAAATCAACAAAAGATACAAAAAGCAAAACAAATATATAAAAACATAAACAGCACAGATCATGTTATACTCTTAGATGAAAAAAGCAGGGAATTTACGTCAAGACAGTTTGCTGATTTTTTAAACAAGAAATTGGTGGGTGGGCAACAACGCCTTGTCTTTGTGGTCGGTGGGCCGTATGGATTCAGTGCCGATATTTATGATCGTAGCAATGAAATGTTATCTTTATCTAAAATGACATTTTCACACCAGATGATCAGACTTCTTTTTGCGGAACAGTTATATCGTGCTTTTACAATATTAAAAGGAGAACCCTATCATCACGACTAATTTTTGCGATGAGATATAAAAGAGAATATCGATTTAAATCAGGAAATAGCGGAAAGGAAAGCAGGCAATTCTGGCTAATGATACTTATCGGGCTGGCAATCGGAGCGGCAATTATGTATTTCTTTTGACTCCAGACCTGGATTTCGATACCTCAGCGATATTTCGATACCCGGCGACAGGAAGTATGGACACTTCCTGTCGCCGGCTACTATTTAGATTTCTGTGACAACCTGGTGGCGCTTTTACCCACCGACTTAGTAGCTTTCGCTTTTGACTTTTCTCTTACTACCGGTTCTGCTTTTTTTGCAGCAGTCTCTACTATAGGATGAGCTGTGTCATTTTCAGAAAGAGGTGCCGGAGTCTCCTCGGTAAATAAAGGTAGCACACTTACCGTACGGAACCAGTTGATAACCTTCTTTATGTCTGAAGAATAAACCCGTTCCTGATCATGTTCAGGCGCTACTTCAATAAAAAAATCCCGAAGCGCTCTTCCTTCAGTCATTTTAGGATCCGGAACATCTTTCCCGATCATCCGGGTGAAAATATCGCTTAATTTCAAATCATCCTTTTCGCCAAAAATAGTAATGTCCTCCAGCGAGGCCATTTTTGCGGTATTCATGTTTACCACAACCTTGTTCTTCTGCTCGTCCAGAGTTTCCAGGATAAAGCCCGACTTATTCTGACCAATGAGCTTAAACAATCCCGGCTTACCGGACACGGATACAAGTCCTCTCAAATTCATAATTTATATTTATAAGTTGTCCGATAACAGAAACATTCTTCCTCCATCGACAAGGTTTTCTTTTTGATTCTTATTCCTGCTCTTCAATCACTTCTACCCCTAATATCTTATCGCCCTGGCGGATATCATCAACCACATCCACATTTTCAATAACCTTGCCAAAACAGGTATGGTTGCGATCAAGATGTGCTGTGTTATTCCGACTATGGCAAATAAAGAATTGGGAGCCCCCGGTATTACGACCCGCATGTGCCATAGAGAGCACACCTCTTTCGTGGTATTGGTTCTCGCCATCTAGCTCACATTCGATCTGATAACCTGGCCCTCCGGCTCCGGTTCCCGTCGGATCGCCTCCCTGGATTACAAAGTCATTGATTACGCGGTGAAAGGTCACCCCGTCATAAAAACCGCTTTTGGCTAATTTTAGAAAGTTGGCCACCGTATTCGGTGCGTCTTTATCGTAAAACTGGACAGTCATATCGCCCTTCTCAGTTTTTATAATTGCTTTGCTCATGTTTTTGAATTAATGATGACAAAGTTAATTATTTCAGCCAATTGATGAAATTTCAAATGTCTTCCTCTTTTTATACCTTTAATCAATTGAAAACGTTTAAAACTTTGTGAGTTCATAGCTTACAAGAAAGGTATGTTACAAGCTTATACAAGCATACAGGCCGTTAATAAACTCCATTCAATCCTGAAAAAATATGCTTAGGGCCAGGTTAATACTTCTTCTGACGCTGATTAGCATCGTATGCCGGGCCTCATCTATTCTAATTCCTATGGATGAGGAGCAGAAGAATCACCTGAAAGCATACGGCATCACTTTCTGGGTACTAAAAAACGGACAGGAAAGCGACTGGCTGCTGAATTATAGAGGGGGAAGCTTTCTTATGAAATATACCCAGAATCTTGAGTCAGAATGTAAGATTCGTGGGGTGTCCTATGAAGTAGTTCCCGATGCAAAGGTCACTGCGATATTAAATGAAATAACTGATCCCTCCGTGAATATGGAGATCGTCAAGCTCGAAAAGGCTCCAAAAATTGCCGTATACTCACCTAAGAACAAATTACCCTGGGATGACGCCGTCACACTAGTGCTTAGCTATGCAGAGATCAACTACGATATTGTATATGACGATGACGTATTGCGAGGAGATCTTCCAAAATACGATTGGCTACACCTTCACCATGAAGATTTTACCGGACAATATAGTCGTTTTTGGAGTGCGTTCCGCAATGCCTCATGGTATCAGGAAGATGTAAAAC
Organism: uncultured Sphingobacterium sp.; assembly: GCA_964521175.1. Lineage (GTDB taxonomy): Bacteria > Bacteroidota > Bacteroidia > Sphingobacteriales > Sphingobacteriaceae > Daejeonella. The sequence goes on along the minus strand of CAZFQV010000010.1, from coordinate 10,237 downwards.
TTCAGGAAGCCACTGCTAAAAAGAACGGTTTCAAAAAAGTATCCGAAATGAAGCTTGTTGTTGCACACAAGATCCGCGAATTTTGTGCGGGAGGGGGGTTTTTGTTTGCGATGTGCTCCGGACCTGAAACGCTCGACATTGCCCTCGCCGCGAACGGGGTGGATTTCATAGAAAGAATGTTCGACGGCGATGGTGCCGATCCGCAGGCTCAGCAGAAACTCGACTTTGTACAGACTTTTGCGTTCCAGGACTTTAAGCTCGAGCTAAACTCCGCCAGCAATGACTTTTCTAATATTGATGTTACGCCAACGCGTTCAAAAACCATTAACCGCAGCAATGACTTTTTTGCACTCTTTGACTTCTCGGCTAAGTGGGATATTGTGCCGGCGATGCTCACTCAGAATCATGATAAGATCATTAAGGGATTTATGGGACAGACCACTGCCTTTAGGAAAGCCCTGATCAAGCCAAATGTGTTGATCATGGGTGACACTAAGTTATCCGATGAGGCTAGATATATCCACGGAGAACTGGGTCAGGGACAATGGACTTTTTATGGGGGACATGACCCGGAAGATTATGAACACAAAGTCGGCGACCCGCCTACTGATCTAAATCTGCATCCTAACTCGCCCGGCTACCGCCTGATTCTCAACAACGTGCTCTTCCCCGCAGCAAAAAAGAAAAAGCAAAAAACCTAGTATGAGTTGTGAGCTATGAGCAATGAGCTGATGGCTGATGGCTCATAGCTGATAGCTCATAGCTGATAGCTCACAGCTCACAACTAATCATAAAACTTCCAGCTCACCCCAAACTTGAGTAATTTGTCCTGCATGGGATAACCCCGTACCGTATAATAACCTTTGGAAAAGAGATTCTGATTGGCATAATCATACTTCAGGAACAGATTGGTTCGGCGCAGCGTTGCTTTAACCCACAGGTCGATTACTGGATAAGTAGAATATTCCAATGGCTGGTTATCATTATAGAACTGACTTACATTGATCGCATAAGCTGGCGCCTTAAATGGTGTGTTAAACCTGAGATCAAAGCCGATATTTGTATAAAGAACCTTAAATAAAAGGGATCGGTAATAGAAGCTGTTGTATGTATATACTTCAGGAGTGCGCAAAAGATCCTGATAATCAGTCTTCTGGTAAACCAAGAAATTATCCAGGCTGAATTTCCCGAATTCAAAGTCCTTCATCAGCGTGATCTTCAGCAAATTAATATTACTTCCTGACTGTACCGGCTCAATCTGTTTGGGGCTCGCGGTCTCCCGGTAATACAGGTAATTATCGATAAGGTAGTATTCGGCCTTGCCTGAAAAGTGAAGCTTGTTGTTCTGATAAAGAAAAGAAAGATTATTAATCTTTGATCGTCTAAAATTCTTGTCCCAGCTATGATATTGGTAATTAACCCTTTCATACATCTGCTCCGGCGATTTATTTTGGATATAGGCTCCAAGAACAATACGGCCAATAGTTTTGCTCAAAAGAAAATTAGCTTTTGCATTGTATAGAAAGTCACCAAACTGCGGGCCTTGAGCAATCTGTTGCAGATCAGCATTGATGCCTACCTTATCGCTGAAACGATACCCGATACCAGCTTTCAGCATGGTATTGGAGAAGTTCTTTTTAAAACCCAGCTGCTCATATTTATAGAGATCATTCTGCAGGCCGAGATCGAGCTTAAGCTCATTCTTGAGGAAACTTACTGCCTTATTTCTCAGGTAGAAGCTATAGCTGAACTCGTTCCGAAGATCGGAGACCATGGTTGAGTCATTAGTGAGTACATAATCCCGTGAAGGCAGCACGGGGAATACTCCATAAATGTCCGCTTCATTCCTGAAGAATTTATATTGGTCTTTTGTATAGGAAAGCGTATGCGAAATTCGCTGAGTTGGAAGTATCTTCTCCGATGCATCCTCTCCCGCAAGACTATCCTTTCGGCCAATATAATAGGATTGTCTTAAAAACAGTTGAGTGCGCTTCCATACTTGCATCGGACGATCGCTGCTCCGCCCACTTAACCTGACGGGTACAGCCATCTTATCAAGGATACGTCCTTCAAAAATCGTATCGTTGACCGCAGACCCATTTTCGCCGGCTTTGATATTACTAAATATCACATCCCCTATAATATTATATCGCTTCCCCGGCGATTCATACCAGGCAAATAAGGCCGCGTTAAGATGATCTGTTTTTTGATTGTTATAAAAGCCATCTCCTCCTAACCTATTGAAATTGGCACCGAAATTTAGATTCGGCTTAATGTTTTGCGAATGGGTGACTTTAAATGTCTGCTCCTGGGAGCGGCCATTTATATAATAGAGCTCTGTATAAGGGGATCGGGCTCTATAAAATCGCAATGAATCCTGAGTCAGACGATAAAGATCAAGAGAATGGAAACCGGGGTCAAAGCCAATTGCTTTACCTGGATTAAAGAGCATCTCCCGATACGCTATACCGTTGCTTCCCAATCCGATCGTGGGATTATGGGGCTGATTTATGGGACTATAGTTTTGAAAGTTATCAAGTGTAGTATCCAGTTTGAGCGTTTGAGTGCCCTCGCGGAAAAGCCGAAGGTTGGTGTAGCGAATATATTTTGCGGTATAAACGAGCGAATCCAAATCCTGTTCCTCCTTTAGTCGCAGAGAATCCAGCTGGCTATCCACATCCCGAACGCGTTGCAGAGGCTTCTGCCCAAATACTTGAGAAATACACAGAAAAAAAAGCAATCCTAAACCTAAGCTTCTAAGCATCTAAATCTCCGAGAGTAAGTCCTTTAATATTTTGGTCATTTTGGGTTCGGCTTCACGAGCCGTCTTCAGAATCTCCTCCAAAGATACCACCTGCAGCGAATCAGGAAACCCTTCGTCGGTAAGTACAGCTATCGCAAAAACAGGCAGCGACATATGATTAGCAACAATAACCTCAGGTACAGTACTCATGCCCACCGCATCCGCCCCTATGATGCGAAGGTAACGGTATTCCGCCCTGGTTTCCAGGTTGGGGCCGTCAACTGCAACATAAACTCCTTTGTGACAGCGTATATTATTATTTATCGCGATTTCCATCCCTCTGTCAATCAATTTTCTGCTGTAGGGCTCGCTCATATCGGGAAAGCGCGGACCGAGATTTTCATCATTTACACCCCTCAGCGGATTACCTCCCTGCAGGTTGATATGATCTTCAATAATCATTAAATCTCCTTTTCTATATTCAGGATTAAGCGCCCCACTGGCATTAGAAACCAGCAACTTCGAGATACCGAGCTGCTTCATTACCCTTACAGGGAAGGTGATCTCTTTCATATTATATCCCTCATAATAATGAAATCTACCCTGCATGACTGCCACCTTCTTTCCACTTAATATACCGAAAATCAGTCTGCCTGAATGAAACTCGAGCGTTGAAATAGGGAAATGTGGAATTTCTGAATATTTCAGAATATGGAGTACTTGAATATCATCTACCAAACCTCCCAATCCTGTCCCCAATATAATTCCTGTTTCAGGTTCAAAACCCTCTATGGTACGCTTAATATATTCAGTCGCCGACTGTAGGTTCTGCTGCATATTCTATAATTAATTCATCAAAACGTCTTTTGTCGGATTGATGTATTTCTGCCTCCACCGGCAGATAATAAATTGGTAGACCATCTAAAAGTTCGGCCAGCTCCGGCGCACGAAGTCTTTGGGCATCTTTTTCGGTCGTGATGATCAGTTTATCTTTCCCGCGTATTTCCTTGAATAAGTTTACAAGTTTAATGATATTTTTCCGTGTAAAATTATGATGATCAGGGTAACGTTGGTGAATAATATGCTGTGTATACCCTCGGAGTTCAAAAACGAGCGGCTCCGGATTTACTATTCCTGTCAGCAATAATATCGGTGTCGATATTTTTAATGAAAATAGCTCGATTGGTTCGTTCCCCACAGTAAAGGGGATTAAATTACCATATCGGAAATAAGAAAAAAATAACTCCTGCCAGCCTTGTGGTTCAATTGTTTTAATGACCTTTTGTCTTTCCGCCAGGCTTAACCGTGGAGGAGTTTTAGTAATAACGATTAGGTCTGCCCTATCTTTTTCCCATAGAGGCTCCCTTAAATCGCCGGCAGGCAGCAGTAACTTGGTATCGAATATTTGATTATAATCGAACAGCAAAATACTAAGGCCAGGGTGTACCGCTCTATGTTGGTATGCGTCATCCAGAATGATCAGCTGATGATCTTTCGCCAATTGAATAATTCCCTGGACTCTTTTTTCACAAACAGCAACCGTAATGTCGGGAAACTTTCTCTTAAACTGAAGGGGTTCATCTCCGGTCTGCGTACTCAAAAAATCCGGTTCAACTTTTAGAAAGCCTTGCGATTTTCTGCCATACCCTCTACTGAGAGTAGCCAGCTTATGTTGATCTTTAAGCAATCTAACTAAATACTCCGTCATCGGACTCTTACCGGCTCCCCCTACCGATAAGTTACCTACTGAAATTACAGGTAGATCAAATTCTCTGGATCTGATTATTCCTACATCGAATGCCAGATTCCGCACCATGACCCCCAGGCCATAGAGCAATGAAAACGGAAATAAAATCAGGCGGAACAGCTTCATATCAATAGGTTTCTTAACAAAAATACAATTTGATCACAACATGATATTATCATACGTATTTAATTCGAATAAAAGCCCCTCTACATACCCAAGCATCTTTACGCTTTCAATTTATTGGTAAGTCAGCACTATTAAGTGAATATCCTCTGACTCAGGTCAAACTGCTAAGTTGTATCTTTATATTATAAAACTCCCAATTATGTCAAAAGGATTTTTTAATATAGCCCAACCGATCAATGAGCCTGTATTAAATTATGCACCCGGCAGCAAGGAGCGGGCTCTAATGAAAGCAGCGCTTATTGAAGCACAATCGTCAATAATCGATATACCTATGTATATCGGCGGAAAAGAAATCAGAACTAATGAGCGTGCCGAAATAAGGGCACCACACGATCATCAGCATATCCTTGCGCAATATAGCAGGGGCAACAAGGATCATGTTACAGATGCCGTGAAAGCAGCCTTAGCGGCAAAGTCTGCCTGGGAAGAGCTCCCCTGGGAGCAACGTGCGGCTATATTCTTAAAAGCAGCTGATTTGATAGCCGGACCTTACCGCTACAGGATTAATGCAGCAACCATGCTTGGGCAGTCGAAAAATGTTTACCAGGCTGAGATTGATTCGGCATGCGAACTTATTGACTTTCTTCGCTTTAACGTGAAGTATATGACTGAGATCTATGCGCAGCAACCACCTGTTTCCCCAAGGGGGATATGGAACAGGACGGAACAGCGACCGCTTGAGGGCTTTGTTTTCGCACTGACTCCATTCAATTTTACCGCAATCGCCGGAAACCTCCCCAGTTCAGCCGCAATGATGGGCAATGTAGTTGTTTGGAAACCAGCGAACACCCAGATTTATTCGGCGAATGTGATTATGCAGGTATTCCGTGAGGCCGGGCTTCCGGATGGAGTCATCAACCTGATTTATGTTTCGGGGCCGGAAGCAGGAGAGGTGATTTTTAATCATCCTGATTTTGCCGGGATTCACTTTACCGGTTCGACCGCAGTATTCCAGAATATCTGGAAGACCATAGGAAACAACATCTCAAAATACAAAAGCTATCCCCGGATTGTTGGGGAAACCGGCGGCAAGGATTTCATTGTGGTGCATAGCTCAGCGCATATGCAAATCGCTTCTACAGCTATCCTGAGAGGAGCCTTCGAATATCAGGGACAAAAATGCTCTGCGGCATCGCGTGTCTATGTAGCTGCTTCAAAGTGGCCCGCTCTAAAAGAATTGTTACTACGCGATCTTGCTGGTCTTAAAATGGGACCGGTTGATGATTTTGAAAACTTTATCAACGCGGTTATTGATGAGAAGTCGTTCGATAAACTCAGCAGCTATATTGATGCTGCTGCCCAAGACCAAAGTGTAGAGATCATCGCAGGAGGCAAGTGTGACAAAAGCAAGGGCTATTATGTTGAACCTACCGTAATCCTCAGCAAGGACCCACACTATATTACCATGTGTGAGGAGCTTTTCGGACCGGTGCTGACCGTTTATGTTTACCAGGATGAGGATTTCAAACGAGTGCTCGATTTGGTGAACAACACCTCCATTTACGCACTCACAGGTTCCATCATCGCGCAGGACAGGCAGGCCATTGCAAAGGCTACATATATCCTGAGAAATGCTGCAGGTAACTTTTATGTCAATGACAAATGTACTGGCGCTGTAGTAGGGCAACAGCCGTTCGGTGGAGCGAGAGGCTCCGGCACGAACGACAAAGCCGGTTCCATGATCAATTTGCTACGCTGGGTATCTCCCCGGGTAATCAAAGAATCTTTCGACCCGCCGAAAGATTACAGGTATCCGTTTTTAGAAAATAAGTGACACTGCTATTTAACAAGGGCTTCAGCCAGCTTCAGGAAAATTGGCTGGGTAAAAGCGCGTAGAGATCTTGGAAAATTAGTAAAATATATCCCCATAAAATAGCTGGGAATAGCCCATCCTTAGTTGAATTTTGTTAATTTCACAAAAACCAATTAACAGGATAAAACCGACCAATTTTGAATAACAGAACTGAAATTTTACGAAAAAAACAAGCAGAGGCAATGAAGGGCGGTGGTGCAGCGCGGATCGAGAGCCAGCATAAAAAAGGGAAGCTTACTGCCCGTGAGCGGCTACATTTTTTACTGGATGAAGGCTCATTTGAGGAGATCGGCATGCTGGTTACCCATCGCTCCACCGACTTCGGGATGGAGAATGAAAAATACCCGGGCGATGGTGTGGTGACCGGCTATGGTACCATCAACGGTCGGCTTGTTTATATTTTTTCACAGGACTTCACAGTTTTTGGAGGCTCTCTGTCTGAAACACATGCAGAGAAGATCTGTAAGATCATGGATCTTGCTATCAAGAATGGGGCACCCGTAATTGGCTTAAATGATTCGGGTGGGGCAAGGATACAGGAAGGCGTTGTGTCTTTGGGTGGCTACGCCGATATTTTTTATCTGAATACCATGGCTTCTGGTGTGGTTCCACAGATCTCAGCGATCATGGGCCCCTGCGCTGGCGGCGCAGTCTACTCACCGGCTATCACCGATTTTGTGTTAATGGTAGAGAATACCTCCTACATGTTCGTTACCGGTCCAAACGTGGTTCGCACAGTTACCCATGAAGAAGTAAGCTCCGAGGAGCTGGGAGGTGCGAGTGCACATTCTACCAAGTCGGGCGTAACACATTTTGCCTGCAGCAATGAGATTGACGCAATAAATCATGTAAGGAAATTACTGGCCTATATGCCGCAGAACTGCGAAGAATCCGCACCTGCGCTGCCTTATAAAATGGCCGATGAGTTACGCGCAAAATTAAATGACATTATTCCACTCAATAACTCACAGCCTTATGATATCCGGGATGTGATTTCAGAAATTGCTGACCCGGAGTCATTTTTGGAAGTCCATAAAGACTTTGCAGAGAATATCGTTGTCGGATTCGCCAGGCTTGCCGGCCGGAGTATTGGCATCATCGCCAATCAGCCAGCTTTTCTGGCAGGCGTACTGGATATCAACTCCTCCGTGAAAGGAGCGCGGTTTGTGCGTTTCTGTGATAGTTTCAACATCCCTCTTCTCGTACTCGAAGATGTTCCGGGCTTTTTACCCGGAACGGATCAGGAATGGAATGGAATCATCACCAACGGCGCTAAACTTCTATATGCATTCTGTGAAGCGACTGTTCCAAGGGTGACTGTAATTACACGTAAAGCCTACGGCGGGGCTTACGATGTGATGAACTCAAAACATATCGGCGCAGACATGAACTATGCCTGGCCAGCCGCGGAAATAGCGGTTATGGGTGCAAAAGGTGCCGCTGAAATTATTTTCAAGAAGGAGATAAACGCTGCCAACGATCCAAACTCAAAATGGCTGGAAAAAGAAAAGGAATATTCTGATATTTTTGCCAACCCTTATCGGGCTGCAGAGAGGGGATTTATAGATGAGGTTATTGAACCCTCAGAAACCAGGAAAAAATTAATAAGAGCATTTAAGATGCTCGAAAATAAAGTAGTCAATAATCCCAGAAAGAAACACGGAAATATCCCTCTGTAATAAAGCAATTCAAGATTAAAAGCAGGATATGCCTGCCAAGCCTATACTGGACTTTGAAACTCATTCTCAAATCAACAATAAAATTCTGTCTATTTAGCGCTGAAGCCGCTCCGCATGGAATACAAAACCTGACAGATTCCCCGTTTGCATGCTGGCAATTCTTACACTGCTTTTTTAGGCTACGGCTTTCACCATAGCTACAATATACGAAGCAGAGAAGTAAGCTGAAAGTTCTTGACGTTTTGAGTTCTAATTTAAAAGAAAGGAGCTCTGTCATATTCAGTCTGAATCTCTATTTTTACTGGCACTGTAGCCCTCGCATGTCATTTATAGAACAGATCCCTCTGCCTATTTAACTCTGGAAATCAGACGTAAATCTCTTTACTTCGAGAGAGATCCAGACCAGGTAATGCGAGAGTTCAGGATGACGACGGTATTCATTTGGACTTATTTGACTAAAATGAGCTGAGGTCGGTAGTTGCCATATTCCTGACTTCAAATTCGCTGGAATTCCGTCAATTAAGTACATTTCCGGAACATCAATCCAAAGAATATGGATCCTAGCTGCTCAGATACCTGCTTCAATTTGCAGAAAATGAAAAAATTGATCGGGTTTGGGATCATGGAGGTAGGGATGCTTCGGTCTTTTATGCTAAATTTGGGTTTTCAGAAAAAAAGCAGCTTTCTCAGAAAAATGGGCTGGATGATATCATTATGGAAATGACCATCCCTGATTCCGAGGATTCGCTATGAGTTATACCGAAAAGCCGTTTTTGGCGGTAATTCAACTAATATAGAATCAATTATAATGGCAAAAAAAGCAAAAAAACACATCCCCGTCGTCACGAAAAAATCTCTTGATTTTCTTAAAAACTATATTAACAATCCCTCACCGACTGGGTTTGAATGGGAAGGACAGCGTCTGTGGCTGGATTACATCAAACCTTATACAGATGAACACTACGTCGATAACTATGGCACCGCCGTGGCGGTAATCAATCCCAAAGCCAAATTCAGGGTAGTTATAGAAGCACATGCCGATGAGATATCCTGGTTTGTCAATTATATTACCAAGGACGGGCTGATTTATGTAATTCGAAATGGCGGTTCTGATCACCAGATTGCGCCATCAAAGCGAGTAAATATCCATACCGAAAAAGGCATCGTTAAGGCAGTATTTGGTTGGCCCGCCATACACACTCGCGGAGGGGAAAAAGAAGAAGCTCCTACCCTGAAAAATATCTTTCTTGATTGCGGATGCACCTCGAAGGATGAAGTGGAAGCATTGGGTATTCACGTAGGCTGCGTAATTACTTATGAGGACGAGTTTATGGTGATGAACGATCGTTATTATGTAGGTCGCGCACTCGATAACCGTGCAGGTGGTTTCATGATCGCTGAAGTAGCCCGTTTGCTGAAAGAAAACAAAAAGAAATTGCCTTTCGGCTTATACATAGTCAATGCAGTTCAGGAAGAAATTGGCTTAAGAGGTGCAGAGATGATCGCTCATCGCATTAAGCCTAATGTTGCCATTATCACCGATGTTACCCATGACACCCAAACGCCTATGATCAATAAGATCACTCAGGGAGACCTTGCCTGTGGAAAGGGGCCGGTTGTTTCTTATGCTCCTGCGGTACAGACTAACTTAAATAAGCTACTTATAAAAGCTGCCGAAGATAATCAGATCCCTTTCCAACGTCAGGCTTCGTCTCGCTCCACCGGAACCGATACAGATGCGTTTGCTTACTCAAATGACGGAGTAGTTTCAGCCCTGATCTCTCTACCCCTCAGATATATGCATACGACTGTAGAAATGATTCATAAGGAAGATGTCGATAATGTAATCCGCCTGATCTATGAGTCGTTGTTAACGATTGAAGTAGATCATGATTTCAGGAATATAAAAGAATAATGAATCTTACCGGACACCGCTCTCCTAAGGGTAGAATCCTTATTTTATTAATAGCTCTGGCTCCATTCTGTGGCAACTTAAGAGCGCAGGAGGTTTCTGAATATCAGAAACCTCCTCAGGTGATCATCGACTTAGCTGAGGCAAGTCCTATTCC
>CAZFQV010000009.1:6538-18281 GCA_964521175.1 uncultured Sphingobacterium sp. | reverse complement strand
TCTAAGTATGGGTGCCGAACAATATATTAAGCTGATAAAGAGCATAATAGATACCACTAAAAACCTTAGTCTGAGTTTGAACTCAGCAATTAACAGGATCCAAAAGAGCGGAAAGGGATGGGATATTCGTATGAAAAACGGTCAGAGGATTAAGGCTGACGTACTGGTTGACGCTACTGAAAAACTTTCAATCGCGTCCATATTAGGCATAAACACCAACATACCCCTCTCTGGAGAAAATGCACTAGCTACACCGGTCTTCGAGTCAACTTTATTCCGTAGCACAGTTGCCAGGGCTTACAAGATACAAGGAGAAAAACAGATATTTTACCCCTTATCCATCGGAGACTTTATTCCTGCGGGAACTGAAACCTTTGTTTTTATACCCCTCAGTACCAATCATTTGAAACAGGTTGCCATGTCAGCAGGGCAGGCCGCAGGAACGATCGCTTCATATTGTGCATTTTTTAAGACTACCACCAAAAATATTAACGTCCGCTTGCTTCAGGGTGAGCTTTTCGTTTTTGATGCGGAGCTGATCCCTATGGAGGATATTAACCGTGACGACCCAAACTTTTTAGCTTTCCAGCGGATGGCTGCCAGTGGTTTATTGAGACCATCTTTCTCTGAAGCAGGGAATAAAATAAGCCTTAGGTTCGATACCGCCGGAGCTGTTACAGCTGCCGAAATTCGTGCCCCAATGAAAGAATTTTACTCCAGAAGTCAGATATGGTTCGCAGATCATCAGATAGACACGCTCACCATTGAGGATACCGTCCACCTGTTGATGTTCACCGCCACCAGAGGTGAAGAACTCACAAAAGAAATTGAAGCGGCTTGGAAAGAGAGCTTTAAATTCAACACTATCTTTGATCCGAAAAGACCAATCAGCCGTAAAGAATTCACTATCCTGGCAGATACGTACCTGCAACCATTTAATGTAAGAATCAATTTCCGGGGGAAGTTATTAAGCTAAGCCAGCAACCTATTTATGCAGTTTCAGGGCATTGTATCTCCTCATCCGATAACAATTGACTGCCGTTTCACCTAATTTATTAAGTAGTCTATAGTTCACGATGGCACCTACGGCGGCTCCTGCAAATGGTATAAGTTGAGCCATTTTTGCCAGATCTATATAATCTCGATATTCCTGCTGAAAGGTTCTCCAGTCGAACTGATCAATATTTTCAGGGAGATTTACCTGATAGTTTTCCCAGTTTGAGATCAGTTTAAAAACCTTAATTTTTCCATGCGGACCGGAAAAGGCAAGCTGAAATACATAAAGGATAAAAAGTCTTTCCTTGTATTCTTTTACGTCATACCCGTAAAGAGATGCGATGTCAAATAATAATTTCATTTTTATAGCAATTAAAATAGGGAAGTCGGCCATTCCGAGAAAAATACCGCCAGCACCCGTAATTGCGCCCTCTGTAGAAGCAGTTTTTCTGTAAAACTCGATTCGTTCTCTGACAAATGCTTCTCTTAACTGCAGAGAGCTGTCCCTTCGGGGGGCATTGGTCGTAAACTTCGCGCTAAAGAGAACTGCTCTGATCATCTTTTCAATAGCGATAGTAATAGCGTGATGAACCTTTTCCGGAATGAGTTTATTGATCCGATTCTGAATACTTTTAGCGGCATTATCCAGCAAAGAAGGTTTACGTACCATCTTTATTTGCCAATGATTCATTTCTTTAAAAGCTTTTTCTTCGTATGACAGCATCTGTTAAAACAAGATTATAATGGGAAAACACGAATGAGATAAGGACACAGAAGATCTTAATTTTTATAAGGAATCCACTTATTATTTTCTTTATCTTGAATTAAATTATCACAAAAGTATGTCCAAATTATACCTGACCCTTATTAGCCTGTTTTTTGTTGCCAACGTATTGGCCCAGGTTTCACCGAAAGAGCATTTTGGGTTTTCAATAGGCGATGACTATCAACTTGCAAACAATACACAAACTGAACAATACTTTAAAAAACTATCGTCCAGCGATCGGGTATTATTCACCGAAATCGGGAAAACAGAAGAAGGAAGATCGCAGTATATGCTGGTCATTTCCTCACCCGAAAACCTAAAAAACCTTGACAGGTATAAAGAAATTTCACAGCGTCTTGCCCATGCGGAGCTTTCCGAAGATGAAGCCAGAATGCTTGCGAAGGAGGGAAAAGCCGTGGTGTGGATCGACGGAGGATTACATGCCACGGAAACACTTGGGATTCATCAGCTCATAGAAACGGCATGGCAACTGGTTAGCCGCAATGATGACGAAACCATGCATATACTCGATAACACGATTATCCTGATGGCCCATGCTAACCCCGACGGTCAGGAGCTGGTAAGCAACTGGTATATGCGTGAGAAAACACCGGAAAAGCGCTCCCTGCAAAACCTGCCTCGCTTGTATGAAAAATACGCTGGTCATGATAATAATCGGGATTTCTTTATGTTAAACCTAAGAGAAACTCAGAATATTGCACGCCAATTGTTTATTGAATGGCTGCCTCAGATTATGTACAACCACCATCAGGCTGGCCCTGCAGGCTCTATAGTGGCTGGCGCTCCTTACCGGGACCCGTTTAACTATGTCTTTGACCCAATCATCATGACGAGTATTGATGCGTTGGGAGCCGCTATAAATAACCGGCTGAATGTTGAGAATAAGCCTGGCTACACCCAAAAATATGGGTCGGTATTCTCTACCTGGTATAATGGCGGATTACGTACAACTACTTATTTCCATAATATTATCGGACTGCTCACCGAAACTATTGGTAGTCCAAACCCAACGGAGATCCCACTGGTTCCTCAACGTCTTATCCCAAACGGAGGGACTACCTTCCCTGCTGCTCCTCAAAAGTGGCATTTCAGACAATCCATAGATTACTCTGTATCCATGAATTACGCTGTGCTTAATTATGCACAACGTCACAGCGATGAATTGTTATACAATATTTATACGATGGGTAGAAACTCTATTAATCGGGGAAACAAAGATACCTGGAGCCTTTCTCCAAAGAAGGTGGAAGCCATAAATGCTGCCTGGCACAAAGAAAATAAAGCTGCGATCGTTCCTGCTCAAATACCTTCGCGTTTCTATGATACGGTGATGCTCGACCCTGCACTCAGGGATCCAAGAGGTTATATTATTCCTGTCGATCAGAAGGATTTCCCTACTGTAACAAAATTTGTGAATGCTCTTATCCGTACCGGCATACTTGTTCATAAGGCTGGCTCCGACTTTACCGTAGCGGGCAGGAAATATGCTAAGGGTTCCTATATCATTAAAACTAACCAGGCATTCAGGCCCCATGTTCTTGACATGTTTGAACCTCAGGATCATCCCAATGATTTTAAATATGACGGGGGCCCTCCAATCGCTCCTTATGATGCTGCAGGCTGGACCTTGGCTTATATGATGAATATTAAATTTGACCGACTTGTTGAAGATTTTACAGGGCCCTTTCAACGGATCGCCTATGGCGAACTGCAGCAGGCAGAGGTTCTACCCCTCCCCGTCGCCGGTGGGTATCTGCTCAACGCTCAGTCTAATAACTCATTTAGAGCTGTAAACGATTTGCTGAAAGCAGGGCAAAAAGTATCGCGCATCACCAGGGGTGAAGACCAGGGTGACTTTTATGTCCCAGCTACTGAAAGAAGCAAAACCGTCCTTAGAGAGATAATTGCCGAGCCAGGCCTGGAAGTAAGGGCGGCAGCAGCAGCACCCAGGAATGTGGCGCCACTTTCTCCTCTGCGTGTTGCACTTTGGGATGTTTATGGGGGTTCGATGCCGTCAGGGTGGGTAAGGTTCCTGATGGAGCAATATAACTTCGACGTTCATATTATTTACGCTCAGGAAATCAATGAGGGAGGTCTTAATTCCAAATACGATGCTATAGTTTTTGTTCCCGGAGCTATTCCTCAGGTAAGTTCTGTTTTATCGGCTACGCCGGAACCCGATACTCGTAACATTCCGCAAGAATTCTGGAAGCAGCTGGGCAGGATAAGTCAGGATAAGTCGATTCCTCAACTCAAAAAGTTCATGGAGCAGGGCGGTAAAATCATTACAATCGGCAGTAGCACCAACCTGGCTTATCATCTGGGTCTGCCCATAAGAAATCATCTGATCGAATTGGGTGATGATGGTCAGGAAAAGCGACTTTCCGCCGAAAAGTATTATATTCCAGGCAGTATCTTACGAGTGAATGTGGATAACTCTCTACCCGCTGCCTGGGGAATGGAAGATCAGGCTGATATCTATTTCAATAATAATCCGGTTTTTAGAGTCTCTACCGATGCCCTCTCAAAACGGATTATCCAGCCCATACTTTGGTTCTCCAAAGATGAATCCTTACGCAGTGGTTGGGCCTGGGGACAGGCGTATCTTCAGGATGGAGTCAGCGCTTTCGAAGCTAGAGTAGGAAAAGGGAAGTTATACGCTTTCGGATCGGAGCTTACTTTCCGGGCTCAGACCCACGGAACATTCAAACTATTATTCAATCAGTTATACGGCAATTCTCCCGCTAAATAATTTATATAAAAGCATACAAAAGGAAGATCCATTTGTGAATTATTCACAATAATAAATGTTGAAAACTTATTTGAGATAAATAACTAAAAATTGTAATTTTAAAAAATAAAGGTTAATCAGCCTTAAAGCCGTATAGTTGAACTAATGGTATCATCTTTCGGACATGCAGTGATTGTACTCTGAAGACAGACTGAAAGCTTTAAGGATTTACAAGTTTTTAATTGTAATTTTTGGGGAAACGGTCAGATATCTATATCTGACCGTTTTTTTATTTGTAAGCTTTCCGTTTAAGGTAAATTTTTTGTGTCATCAGAGAAAGGACATCCATTTTGGCTAACTTCGAAACGTTATGCCGCATAATCTATGATATTTCGTAAAACAGTCCTCGGTTTTTTTCTACTAATTCCATTTTTCTCTATAGCTCAGACATCTCCGCAATATAATTCTGCGGAAATCAGACTTGCTATAGAAAAGTTGAACACTGTGGGTTCAGCGCTATACATTGCTGCTCATCCTGATGATGAAAACACGAAATTGCTGGCTTATCTGGCTGAAGAAAAAAAATTCAGAACCGGGTATCTATCTCTTACCCGTGGAGATGGCGGGCAGAATTTGATTGGAAACGAGCAATCTGAATTACTAGGTCTGGTTCGTACTCAGGAATTACTCGCTGCACGACGAATCGACGGAGCCGAGCAGTTTTTCAGCCGCGCCATTGATTTCGGCTTCTCAAAAAGCTCGGATGAAACCTTTCGGATATGGGATCATCAGAAGATTCTTGCAGATGCTGTATGGGTAATCCGGAAATTCAGGCCAGATATTATTATTACACGCTTCCCTGAGGATGCACGGGCTGGCCATGGGCAGCATGCCGCGTCGGCGATCATTGCTCGCGAAGCATTCCTGGCCGCTGCAGATGCAAAACAATTTCCTGAACAACTGAAATACGTACAGCCGTGGCAGGCCAAAAGGATTGTGTGGAATACCTCTAACTTCGGAGGAAATGCCGGTTCTGACGGGCAGCTCAAACTAGATGTGGGTGTGTTTAACCCTCTGCTGGGAAAAGGCTACGGTGAAATTGCGGCGGTAAGCCGTACTAACCATAAAAGTCAGGGTTTTGGCAGCGCCCCTCAGAGGGGAGGACTTCCGGAGTATTTTAGTCATACCGCCGGAGAGCAGGCAATGAATGACATCTTCGAAGGCATAAATTCTAACTGGGATCGTCTCGCCGGAGGAGAACATATCAGCGAATTAATATCCCAGGCTGAGCAATCATTCGATATGGTTAATCCTCATGCTAGCGTTCCCGCACTCGTACATATCCTTGCCGAAATTGAAAATATAAAGGACGATTATTGGCGAGAGGTAAAATCAAAGGAGCTACGGGATCTTATTGCAGCCGCTGCGGGACTATGGTTCGAGAGTTATGCGTCACAACCAATCAATGCCTTAGGTGACAGCATACAAATCCAGTCGCAAATATTACTGCGATCAGAAATACCGGTCAGCTTAAAGCAAATTAACGGAACCAAGCAAAATCTAAGTCTTCAAAAGGGTCAGATGAACAGTGTGAGCGAGAAACTGTATGGTGACGTCATAACCGAACCCTATTGGCTCCTGGAAAAGCATGGAACGGGGATGTACACAATCCCGGACGAGCTGTTAGCCGGTAATCCGGAAAATACACCACCCGTTCAGGTTTCCTTTGTTTTTAATATCAACAATAAAGATATCACTTATACGAGGCCGGTCGTGTTTAAACGCACTGACCAAGTAAGGGGAGAAGACTATCAGCCTCTGGTAATTGCTCCTCAGGTAACAGCCACTATCTCCGATAAGGCCTATATATTCAGCGGAACAAGTCCCAGAACTATCGATGTGCAAATAAAGAGCTTTAGCGATAAAGCCAAAGGATCAATAATTCCCCGGGTTCCTACGGGATGGCAAGCCAGTCCGCAAAAGATTAATTTCGATTTTGGCAAAAATGGTGAAGAAAAAACAATACAGTTTCTGCTTACTCCTTCAAGTAAGACTGGCGGTGGAATTTTTTCTCTTGATATCGAATCAGAGGGCAGTCATTTCAACCGCGGAACTCGCGTTATCAATTATGAGCATATTCCGGTACAAACCTTATTTCCAATAGCCGAAGCCAGGGTAGAACAAATTGACCTTAAAATCGGGGGCCGAAGAGTAGGATATATTGCAGGAGCCGGAGACCTTATCCCCGAGGCACTGGAACAGGTTGGTTACCAGGTTATCCGGCTTTCAGATAACCAGCTGCTAAACAGCAATCTTTCCGATTTCGATGCGATCATCACCGGTGTAAGGCTGTATAATGTCAACCAAAACCTAAGCCTGATTCAACCGAAATTAATGGATTATGTCAAAAATGGAGGTACACTTTTAGTTCAGTATAACGTTAATAATCCTTTGTTAATTGAGAATATCGGCCCCTATCCTTTCCGCATAACTCGCGACCGGGTTACTGAGGAGGATGCCGAAGTAAGGTTCATCGACAAAAACCATCCTGTGCTGAACTATCCCAATAAAATTACAGAAAAAGATTTTGAGGGATGGATTCAGGAAAGAGGTTTATACTTTACCTCAGGCGCCGATTCTGCTTACAGCCGTATTCTTAGCATGAATGACACGGGAGAAAGTCCTAAAGACGGCTCTCTGCTGGTGGCCAACTATGGAAAGGGTAGATTTGTATATACTTCGCTCGTGTTTTTCAGAGAATTACCGGCAGGTGTGCCGGGAGCGTATAGATTATTTGTAAATTTGATCACTAAGAATTAAAGACCAATCATTATGGAGAGTCACAACAAAACAGAAAATTATAATTCATATTATGTAATTCCCTCACTGATAGCAGGTATTTTAACCGGCTGCATATACGGAGGAGGAGTATGGATGATTCTTACGGGTGCTGTTCTCGGATTACTCTTTGCCGCAGTGTGGATAAGCGCTACCACGAATAACGAGCAAGGGTGAAAAAGACTGATCAGGAACTTCCGCCATTCGTTAAGACCTGGAATCAGTTTTACTTTCTACTGATTGTGTGGCTGATTCTCCTGATCGCACTGTTTTATCTTTTTACAAAAACCTTTGAATGAGTGGGATTGACTGGGTAGTCCTTCTTCTAACTCTGCTTATGATTGTCGCCTACGGCATTTATAAAAGCCGGGGCACTCATAATATTGACGGATTTCTTCTCGGTAATAAATCTCTCCCCTGGTATCATGTCACACTTTCGGTGATGGCTACCCAAGCTAGTGCTATTACTTTTTTGTCGGCGCCAGGACTTGCGTTCTCCACCGGCATGTCATTTGTTCAATTCTATTTCGGACTACCACTGGCAATGATCGTGTTGTGTATCACCTTCGTGCCTATATATCACCGGCTAAAAGTATATACCGCATACGAGTTTCTGGAAAAACGATTTGACTTTAAGACCCGGGCACTCACAGCATTTCTTTTCCTCATACAAAGGGGACTTTCGACGGGTATTACTATTTATGCACCATCGATCATCCTGTCAACGATACTCAATATCGACACCACCTATACAACAATATTCATAGGTAGTTTGGTGGTAATATATACCGTTTATGGTGGTACCAAAGCGGTGTCTTATACCCAGTTGCTACAGATGAGCATTATCTTTTCCGGACTTTTAGTGGCAGGTATTTTGGTTGTTAAAATGCTTCCAGGAAATGTAGGATTCGGGAAAGCCTTGCAGATTGCCGGTAAAATGGGGCGGACTAATGCCATAGACTTTAGCTTCGATTGGAACAATCAATATACTGTTTGGAGCGGACTGATCGGAGGCTTCTTCCTTCAGCTTTCATACTTCGGCACAGACCAAAGCCAGGTGGGGCGATACCTCACCGGGTCATCTGTAGGTCAAAGCCGAATTGGATTACTCATGAATGGCCTGGTGAAGATACCCATGCAGTTTCTGATCTTGTTGATCGGCGTGCTTGTATTTACCTTTTATCAATATCATCAGCCACCTGTTTTTTTTAATATCTACGAGTTGAAAAAAAAAAAAAAAAGTGAATATGCTGCAGACTTAGCGGGAATTAACTCTGAATACGCAGACGCTTTTAAAAATAAACAAGCGGAAATAGCGAAACTTGAAACGGCGCTTGATGCGAGAGATGAACAGGCGATCAACAGACAGCGACAGCTACTCATAAAAGCTGATGAAGAGACTAAAGCCATACGGCAGCAGGCGGTCGATCTAATGGTCAAAAATGATCCGCATGCCGAAACCAACGATAATAATTATGTATTCCTGAGTTTCGTTACTAAGTATCTTCCCCAAGGGCTCATCGGATTGCTGATTGCGATTGTCTTTCTCGCTTCCATGGGATCCACAGCAAGTGCACTAAATTCACTTGCCTCTACAACAGTGATAGACATCTATAAGCGGTTGATAAACCAACAGGGCTCTGACCGCCAATATCTTGCCGTTTCGAGATGGGCAACTATAGGCTGGGGCGTTATTTGTATTCTTATGGCACTGTACGCAAGCAAGATGGGTAATCTAATCGAGGCGGTCAATATTCTGGGATCTCTATTTTATGGCACGATCCTCGGGATTTTTATAGTAGCATTCTACGTGCAAAAGATCGGGGGCGCTGCCACTTTCACAGCCGCTATTATCACTGAAGTTATTGTATTTGCTTGTTGGCTGTCGGATATCATGGCATTTTTATGGCTAAACGTGGTAGGCTGTACCTTAGTAGTAATTATTGCCTTCCTGCTACAGCAGATTGAGAATAGGCGTCTGGCTACAGCAGTGAAGTCCAGTGATCGAGCAGGAAAATAGGAATTATTTCCCTATCTGTCCCTTCAGCCCACTGTAAGTACCGTTCGGTATACCGCGGTTTGCTAAAGTAACTTCATTTGGTGTGTTGTTTTCCAATAGTAATAGTTGGCAAATCCTTCAACACCGAGCATTGAAAAGTACGCTTTGTTTAGGGTTGTAAGCAGAGCAGGATTATTTGCAGTCCTCCGACGACAGGCCTCTGTTTTAATCCTATAGTCGATTGCCATGCCCGACACATCATAAAAAGAAACCCCGACTGTTGCCGGAGTTTCTACCTAAACCTTATCACAACGAATTGCAATGCAATTCAATTACTTAACCATCCGGAATAAAAAAAGTTCTTTTTTTTTAAAATGCCTAAGATATCGTTTATCAGCTCTTTGGTATGATAGCAACGGTAAGTCGACTAATGCAGCTCATTTTGCCTTTCTCATTATAGATCTTTATATCCCATACATGGGTCTTGCCCCCGATATGTATCGGCTTGCATATTCCGGTGACAAAACCTCCTTTCACCGGACGAAGATGATTTGCGTTAATCTCCAATCCCACGCCAATCAGTCGTTCAGAATCAATAATAAGATTGGAGGCCACGCTTCCCAACGTTTCAGCAAGCACCACTGAGGCTCCGCCATGTAGAATCCCATACGGCTGCCGGGTTCGCTCATACACAGGCATACGTGCCGAAATGAAGTCTTCGCCCAACTCAGTAAACTCTATGCCAAGAAAGGCTGCCAGATGCGCTGATGGGCGTTCATTCAAAGCTTGTACGCTCGGGGTTCCTCGCCAGATCATAAATACCTTTCTTCGATAATTTTGCGGTGATGACTCAAATGGCCAGCCATGATATAAACCAGCGCCCGCACGCTTACTGATTGATCGCTGCAAATCCCACGACGGTTAAGGTCCTCATCATTGAAGGATTTAATAAGATACATATTCGCTTTTCGCACCTGGGCAAACTCTTCGGCAAGCCGATGGATTGTATGGTCTTCAAAACGGGTATTTGCGATATACAGATTTTCCTCAAAACCTGCCAAAGGGGTACTGTCACCCCGTGCGATCCTAAGAGCCCTGTAGGCCATAATCCGTTCTGTATCGATCACATGGCTAAGCACCTGCATTATCGTCCATTTCCCATCCGCATAGGCATAAGAGCTCTTACCAGACGGTAATTCCCGCAAAAATTCAGGAAAGGAAGTAATCTGATTTTCCATATCTGCAATAACATCGCCCTTTACAATATCAATATAAGACTGATAATATGGGGCGTATTCCTCAGGCCGTGGTGGGTTCATAGGTCATATTACTTTTTAAAACAATCCTGAATGTGGTTCCTTTTCCTGCTTCTGAATCCTTCACAAAAACATGCCCCTGATGGTAGTTTTCAACGATTCTCTTGGTAAGTGAGAGTCCGAGACCCCATCCGCGCTTACGTGTAGTATATCCTGGCTGAAAAATGGTATCGAACTTTAAGCGTGGAATGCCGCTGCCGGTGTCACTAATGTCGATAAAAACCTGTTCTTTCGCAAGATTCTCCGTTATTTTTATCCCGATGGTTCCCGGCCCTTCAATTGCGTTCACCGCATTTTTAAGAATGTTTTCTATTACCCAATCAAATAGCGGTACGTTCACCAGCGCCTCTACCTGCTTATCACCTTTCATTTCGAATCTTATTTTATCGCTGACTCTGACTTTATAATAATTCACGAACTCCTCAACAACATCGTAAATGATATGGTTATGGAGAACTGGCTTGGAACCAATTTTTGAAAAACGATCAGCTACCGTTTCCAAACGTTTCACATCATTTTCCATCTCCATAATTAACGGGTCGTCTGCAGCGTTAAATCTGGACCGAAGCAGCTCTACCCAGGCCATTAAGGACGAAATTGGTGTCCCCAGTTGGTGAGCAGTCTCCTTGGCCAGACCCACCCATACCTGATCTTGCTCTGATTTCCGGGACGAGCTGAATACGCTGTAGGCAATAATGAGAAATATGGCGATCACCGATAGCTGAATATAGGGGAAGGCCCTCAGCTGGGTTAGAAGTAGCGAATCTTTATAATAAACATACCATTTTTCATTGGTTCTGGTATCTAACTCCAGCACAATAGGCTCCGGATGCTGCTTTTTCATGAGTCTAAGCTGGGCTTTAAAATACCTGGGATCATATTTCTTCACGCTGTCGGCTTCCAGTTCAAAATAAGTTTTCGTGCTATCAAGCCCTCGCCAGGTTAGTATATTATCCGCCGAATCTGCTACGATAGCAGGTATAGCCAAGCTGTCCCTCATATTATAAATAAATGTGATAAACTCATCATTTACATCCGGCATCGCGATAATATTACGGGTGCTCTGTGCCCATAAC
>CAZFQV010000009.1:0-6528 GCA_964521175.1 uncultured Sphingobacterium sp. | reverse complement strand
GTTCGCTCAACCTTAGAGATATTCTTCACTAAGTAGTCTGTATACCATACCGAAGAACCGGCAATTATCACGGCAAATGCAAGTAAGATAAATTTCCAGCGTCTTTTCCGGTCGTAAGGGTTCATGCAGCAAATTACAAAAGGAAATGGGAAATGTGAAACAGATATGAGAGACAGGGAACCTTAACATTACTTATCTTTGTTCCATGCATAATATGACCAGAAAAGTGAGAGTGCGTTTTGCTCCTAGTCCTACGGGAGGTCTACACCTTGGAGGGGTGAGAACCGTGTTATTCAATTATCTGTTTGCACGGCAGCACAAGGGCGTCTTTATTTTACGGATTGAAGACACCGATCGGAGTCGCTATGTGGACGGCGCCGAACAATATATTATCGATTGTCTGACCTGGTGCGGTCTAGTGCCTGATGAAGGTCCGACCACGGGCGGTTCATATGGTCCTTATCGGCAGAGTGAGCGCAAAGAAATTTATCGCCAATATGCTGAGCAGCTGGTGAAAGATGGCTATGCATATTACGCTTTCGATACTCCTGAGCAGTTAGAAGAACAGCGAAAAAAATTTCCAAATTTTAGGTATAGTCATGAGAACAGAAAGGAGATGTACAATTCTCTGAATCTTTCTGAGGCAGAGACTAATGATTTGATTAATAAAGGGGTGCCTCATGTTATCCGAATTCGGATTCCCGAAAATGAAACCCTTAGTTTTCACGATATGATTCGCGGCCACGTAAGTTTTGAGACTAACCTTGTTGATGATAAGGTATTGCTGAAGGCTGATGGTATGCCTACTTATCACCTGGCCGTAGTGGTTGATGATTACCTGATGAAGATTAGCCATGTATTTCGGGGAGAAGAATGGCTGCCTTCCGCTCCCGTGCACATTCTTTTATGGGAATACCTGGGCTGGAAAAACGATATGCCTGAATGGGTACATCTTCCCTTGATTCTTAAACCAGATGGTAATGGAAAACTCAGCAAACGTGATGGCGACCGATTGGGATTTCCAGTGTACGCCATGAGCTGGAACGATCCAAAAACAGAAAAAACAGTAAAGGGCTTCCGCGAAATGGGTTTTATGCCCCAGGCTTTTGTCAATATGCTCGCTCTCCTGGGATGGAACGATGGCACGGAACAGGAAATTTTTACCCTTGAAGAACTTATTGAAAAATTTAGTATTGAAAGGATCAATAAATCAGGTGCAAAGTTCGATTTTGAAAAAGCTAAATGGTTTAGTCATGAATATATCAAGAGAGCTGATATAGCTGATATTCGTGCTTCCTTACTGAATATCTTAAATGACAAGGGCGTCACCCCTCCAAATGAATTCTATACGGATAAGGTAATAGGACTTGTTAAAGACCGCATGACTTACCTACAGGATTTTTGGGAACAGGCTTCATTCTTTTTCCAGACACCTGATTCATACGATTTTGATCCGGTGAAGCCGAAATGGACTAACGCCAAAGCAGCGTATTTTAGCAAAACGGCGAAACTATTTTCCAGCATAAACCCGGAGCAATGGAATGCTGCTGAGCTGGAAGCGTCTTTCAAATTACTGGCTGAGCAGGATAACCTGAAGATTGGCGAGGTTATGATGCCCTTCCGAATTATGCTGGTAGGAGGAAAATTTGGTCCCGCTGTATTCGAGATTGCCGAATTGCTTGGAAAAGAAGAGACGGTGAGACGGATAGAAAAGGCCTTGGCGGTATTTACTTCCGCCGATTAAAACACGGATTCCAGGTTAAATTGTTTATTACCGACATTTAAATATCATACTATGAAATGGTTAGGCAGACGCGGAAGCGGGAATATTGACGACAGACGCGGAATGAGAGGAGGAGGCCTGGCGATAGGCGGCGGCGGTATCTTGATTCTGATTCTGGGTTTGTTGTTCGGTGATGATGCCACCCGGCTTTTAAGCCAGCTTCCTGTTGGTATGGAAACAGGCCAGGCCGAAGGTAAAATTGGTTCTCCTGAAGATGAGGCAGGAAAATTTGCTGATGTAGTACTGGCAGATACAGACGAATTGTGGGAAAACATATTTCGTGAACAGGGTCTGAGATATGACCGGCCAACCATTGTCCTTTTCGATGATGTCGTAGCCTCTGCATGCGGATCGGCCAGTTCCGCTACAGGTCCGTTTTATTGTCCGGCTGATGGTAAAATATATCTGGATCTTTCCTTCCAGAATGAATTAAGAGATCGGTTCGGCGCCGGCGGAGATTTTCCTATGGCTTACGTCATTGCCCATGAGGTGGGGCACCATGTTCAGAATTTAATGGGTATCTCAGAAAAAGTACAACGTATGCGCCGACAGATCAGTGAGGCTGAGTATAACCGTCTCTCAATAAAACTGGAATTGCAGGCAGATTTTTATGCGGGTATCTATGCCCATTATATTCAGAGCCTACAGCATGACGGTACCAGTGTACTAGAGGATGGCGACATCGAGGAAGCTTTAACGGCCGCGAGCGCGATAGGTGACGATCGTCTGCAGCAGCAAGCTCAAGGCTATGTAGTTCCGGATTCATTCACACATGGCACTTCGGCCCAAAGAATGAAATGGTTTAAAAAGGGATATGAAACCGGAGATATCGACCAAGGGGACACCTTTAGCAGTAATAACTTATAATTCTACTACTGAAACGCGGGGATACGAATTTACTGAGACTCTTTCTAATGTGCTATTCTAATCCCTGCCAAGGTGGCCAGCAAACCAAATAGAATACTCCCGGCAATATACAGTGTTGCAAGGCCAGGCTGCCCATTCCGGAAAAGATCTATACTTTCAAAAGAAAAGGCCGAAAACGTAGTAAAACCACCTAATATTCCCGTAACAATAAACAACCTCCATTCAATAGTTAGTCCTATGCGTTCATGAAATCCGAACGCCAATCCGATAAGAAAACATCCGATAATATTCACCGTAAGCGTACCGTACGGGAAAGTGGAAAGTATTTTATTCTGCAAGACTATTGAAAGCAAATACCGTGATATCCCTCCAATAAAACTTCCCAGACCAATTAATAATACAGCTCTCATATTAGATTAAACTTCATTGCGTAATATTTCCAGGGGCGGTTTATTCAATACGCTCATGCTGTTGAACAGTCCGATTGCCATAGTCAGCGTAGAAATGAGTAAGAATAGTCCTGCTACTGGGAGCAAGTCCGGCGTAAAGCTAGTTTCAAAGCTAAATTCTGCCAGTGCCCAGCTTGCAATAAGCGACAATATGATACCAGCACCAGATGCAAGCAGACCGAGGAAAAAATACTCCAGTGCGGTGATGATGAGAATCTGTTTCTTGCTGGCTCCCAGCGTTCTCAGCAACACACTTTCTCTCATTCTTTGATATTTACTGATCAGAATAGATGCAGTAAGAACAATTAAGCCGGTAACGATGCTAAAAGCTGCCATAAAGCGGATTACAAACCCCATTTGTGTCAGAATTTTATCCAGCACACTAATGACCAAGCCCAGGTCAACAATAGAAATATTAGGGTAAGCCTTCACTATCGTACGTTGAAAATTAGCAGACGCCTCCGCAGACGGCAGGCGAGTCAACAATACATAAAATTGCGGAGCATCTTCCAGCACACCTACTGGAAATATTAGAATAAAATTGGTCTGTATCCGGGTCCAATCTACCTTTCGGGTACTGCCTACAATGGTAACAAGAGGGGTCCCCTGAACATTGAATGTCAGCTTATCACCAATGTCGACTCCTATGCGTCGGGCAAAGTCCTCTTCCAGCGAGACATATATTGGTCCATCTGGATCAGCCTGACCCGTCCATTTTCCTCGTACTATTTTTTCAGAATCGGTCAAACTGTCGCGATAAGTGACCCTATATTCTCTCTCCAGGCCACGTAATGCCCCTGTTTCGATACTATCTTTCCTATAACTCGTCGCATTCCTACCCTTAATCTCTGTCATCCGCATATTCACGATCGGCACTTCCCGTATAACCGGAAAATGCATCTGCCTCGTTAGATCAGCAAGGGCCTGTTTCTGCTCGCTCTGAATATCAAAGAGTACCATATTAGGCTGGTCTGGATCAGATGAAAGAGTGATCCGGTTAATCAGGATGCCCTGAACAAAGAAAAGAGTGCAGATAAACGCCGTTCCAAGACCGACGGATACCACCAGGATCAGAGTCTGGTTATTGGGGCGGAATAAGTTGGCGAAACCCTGACGCCATAAATATCCCCAGGACGTAGGAAAGAAACGTCTTGTCGTCCACATCATCGCGTAAGCCAGAGCGGATAGAATCACAAAAGCTGTCAGTACGCCTATTGTGAAGAATACGCTTTTCACTATTGATCCGAGATGCAGGTAAGTAAATAAAAAGACAAATAGTACAATTATAAAATAGACCATCCACTTTAGTGGGTCTTTAAACATGGCGCTTTCCTGGAAAGACATACGCAAGGTATTCAGCGGTGAGATATTCCTTATCGACAAAAGCGGAAGCAGAGCGAACAAAATTGAAATAATCAATCCCAGAGATAAACCCTGCATGATTGCTAACCAGGAGATCGTTGCGGTAATCTCTATTGGAAGAAAATCTTTGAGAATAACCGGAAGGAATTGCTGTATTAGAGTGCCCAGAACAGTTCCGGCGATTGATCCGACCATCCCAATTCCGGCAATCTGGATAAGATAGATAAGGAAGGCTTGTCTGGAACTTGCGCCCAGGCATCGAAGTATTGCGATGGTGCTGATCTTTTCACGAATATAGATGTGAATTGCACTCGCAACGCCAATACAGCCGAGCAGAAGAGCGACGAAGCCCACTAACGCTAGAAACTCACTCAGATCTTCAAAAGAACGGCCTGTTCTTTCTTTTCGGGATTCTACCGTTTCGGCATTAAGCTCGAGCTTCTCAAGTCTTTTATCAAGTTTATTGACAAACTCGGCAACATCTGTATCCGGTGGAAACTTATAATAGAAATTATAGTTGATCCGGCTGCCTTTTTGCGACAGGCCTGTCTGCTCTAAAAACTGGAGAGGGATATAAACTATGGGTGCTACCGAGGCTGAGAAGCCAGTTTGCCCGGGCGCTTTGTCGATCACGCCGGCAATGACAAAACTCAGCTCTCCAACGACTATAGAATCTCCCGGCTTGGCATCGAACTGAAGCATTAGGGTCTTATCCACCAGTGCCTGTCGGCCGTTTCTGAAGCTGCGGCTGGCTGATGAGGGGCTGGTTTCTATTTCTCCATAATAAGGGTAATCCCCTTTTAAGGCCCGCACATTCACCAGGCGGGTACCGTCACTTTCGGGAAAATAGACCATCGAAGCGAATGTTCTCTCTTCCGAGCGCTGTTTACCCAGGGAATCCAGGAAGGGAAGGGCTTCTTCTTTCAAAGGCTTGTTGCTGTCGATAACCAGATCGGCTCCCAGCAGGTTCTTCGCCTGTGAGTTTATATCTTGCTTTAGATTGTGTTCAAAAGAATAAATAGCAACCAATGCTGCGATTCCCAGGATAATAGAGGATATGAAAAGAAACAGCCTTGATCGGTTACGTCGGCTATCTCTCCAGGCCATCAATAACAACCAGGGTAATCGCAATGGGCTTCGCCTTCGACGTTTATCCTCAGACATAATCTTTATTATTCGTGGTATCTATAGGATTTCTCTCGTCTGAGACCAACTCACCTCCTTTAATGCGGAGGATGCGTTGGGTTTGCGTGGCCATTTCAAGATCATGGGTAACAAGCACCAGCGTAGTTCCGGCTTCCCGGTTCAGATCAAAAATAAGCTTAACTACCTTCTCACTGGTTTCTGCATCGAGATTTCCCGTTGGCTCATCGGCGAAAAGGATCTTGGGTGAGTTTGAAAAAGCGCGAGCCAGGCACACCCTCTGCTGCTCGCCGCCAGACAACTGGGCAGGATAATGGTGTCCGCGATCGGCAAGTCCGACTTTATCAAGTAAGTCGGCAGCTCTTGAACGGATGTTCTTCTCGCCTCGTAACTCCAGCGGAACCATTACGTTTTCGATCGCCGTTAAAGTTGGAAGGAGTTGGAAATTTTGAAAAATAAAACCCACGTACTGACTTCTTACCCGCGCACGCTGATCTTCACTCAAGTTATCCAGCCGGATATCGTTCAGTTCAACCATGCCTGAGCTGGATCTGTCTAAGCCGGCACATAGGCCTAAAAGCGTTGTTTTCCCGCTACCAGAAGGCCCGACAATAGACACGGTCGATCCTGAATTCAGGATAAAGTTGATATTATTAAGGACGGTCAGAGTTTGGCCGCCACTTTTATAGGTTTTCGTTAGATTCTGAACGTTAAGAATGGTATCCACTTCTCAATATTTAAGTATTATCCTGTACGTCGGCAAAATAAGCAATTTGAAAATACCTGCAGCCTAATCGCCTGTTAAATCGTTTTAATGGATTATAATGTGACCTTAAGATGCACACCCGGCAATGCTTTTTAAGCAAAGCAGAGTAAATTATGACCCTGTAAGACAGAAAAGTCGATAGCTGATACATTTTATAA
>CAZFQV010000008.1:0-19617 GCA_964521175.1 uncultured Sphingobacterium sp. | reverse complement strand
GATAAAGGCCGGGAAGGCTTTTACGCCGGCGAGGTAGCCGAATATATTGAAGCAGAAATGAAGTCGGGCGGCGGTCTCATAAGCAAGGAGGATTTGAAGAATTACCACTCCGAATGGCGTGAGCCGGTAGTAGGAAATTATAAGGAATACAAAGTGATAACCATGCCTCCACCTTCCAGCGGAGGTATCGCCCTTCTGCAATTACTGAATTCTGTTGAGCCATATCCGCTGAAACGCTGGGGCTTCAATGCCGATTCAACCGTGCAGCTAATGGTTGAGGCTGAGCGAAGGGTATACGCCGACAGGGCAACCCATCTCGGCGACCCAGACTTCTATAAAGTTCCCAAGAAATATCTGGTCATGCCGCTCTATTCGAAGTATCGGATGAGTGATTTTAACTGGGATAAAGCAAGTCTGAGTGATGACATTAAGGCGGGCGAAGTACCGGTCGAAAGTGAAGAGACTACTCATTTCTCGGTGGTTGACAAAGAAGGAAATGCCGTGGCGATTACCACTACACTGAATGGTAGTTATGGCTCTATGGTCTTTGTGAAAGGCGCCGGTTTTCTGTTGAATAATGAGATGGACGATTTCTCGGTCAAGCCGGGATCTCCCAATATGTACGGCTTGTTAGGGGGAGAGGCCAATGCCATTCAGCCTGGAAAGCGCATGCTGAGCTCCATGACTCCCACGATTCTTGAAAAGGAGGGAAAGCTGTTTATGGTAGTGGGCACTCCCGGAGGGGCAACTATTATTACTTCGGTTTTCCAGACTATCCTAAACGTTATTGAATTTGATAAAGACATGCAAGCAGCTGTAAGCGCGAAAAGATTTCACCATCAATGGTATCCTGATGAAGTGGTGATTGAAAGACAAGCGCTGGATAGTGCGACCATTGGGCGCCTCGAGAGCAAGGGTTACAAGATTCTGGAACGGGGGGCAATAGGTCGTGTCGATGCCATACTTAAAACTAAATGGGGTTATTATGAAGGTGGCGCAGACCCCAGGGGGGATGATACCAAGTTGGGTTGGTAAGTTTTATGTAAGAAAGACTACTGATATGGATAGCGTTTGAGACTGATCTGACTCATCCCGTCTTTTTCATAGATGGCAATACAATATTTCCTGAAGTCTTCTTCAATATACGGATCCGTTAGTGCTATTTTTTTTGGATAGGGCGTTTTAGGCGGGAAGAAATATATCCGGGTAGTTCCGTATTTCGTGTGCGGCATATAATTCCCGTACTGCTTCATTTCATCCCAGTATTCCCCGCCTACTGTAACAGCATACACCCGAATTACAGGACCACTGTTCTGTTCATTCCTCACGAAAGCCACCTCCCTGAAATCGCCGGGAAGATCTTTTATCCCCGGCTCATTGATCATATTCCAGATCATAACTGCTATAGCAATTATGGATAGCAGAATTATAAAAGCTTTTTTTGTCGGCATGGTGCAGGACTATGACTTCGCAGTTAGGGATTCAGGCGAAACGCTTGCGACAAAGTTAATATTTTTCCGCAACCCGGCGCTCCTAGACGCCCTGGGCTTCAATTTCCCATTTTCTTGTCATAAAGGTTTGGAAATTTGGTTTATATGGTTAAATTTGCTATGCTTGCATAGTAAATAAATGAAGCCCGAAGAGACAGTAGATTATTTTTTAAAAGTCGTTTGGCAGACTGTAGCTAATAAATATAATGAGATTGCATCAGAATATGATCTCACTCAGGCCTTGGGTTATATGCTAATTAATATACACGAGCAAGGAATAGCGGTCTCACAAATTGCGGCGCTGATGGGTGTAAAATCTACCAGTCTGTCGAGAATGTTGAATAGCACGGAGAAGTTGGGTTTGATATATCGTCAGACTGATCCGGCAGATAAGCGTTCTGTGAAAGTTTACCTAACCCCACTGGGTGTTGAGAAACGAAAAATAGCGAGACAGGTAGTGATCAAATTTAACGAATACCTTAATGATCATATCACAGAGAAAGAGCGCCAACAACTGACGAAAAGTTTAACTAAGATTAATCAACTAACCATCGATTATAAACCTCAATAGTTGCTGTCCGCCCCGGCGGATGGCAACTATAGAAAATGAATGAAATGAAGCGACTGATCAGAAAAGTAGCGGTATTGGGCTCGGGTATAATGGGTTCCCGGATTGCCTGTCATTTTGCCAATATCGGACTTGAAGTGCTGCTACTTGATATGGTGCCAACAGATCTTAGTGATGCGGAGCTGTTGAAGGGTCTTGAAAATAAAGACATTCGTAATAAGATCGTTAATACGGCACTTGCAAATACCATCAAGTCAAATCCTTCAGCAGTCTTTAGTAAGAAGGTGCTTAACAATATAAGTACTGGAAATTTTGAGGACGATATGCGAGGCATCGTTGATTGCGACTGGGTTATAGAAGTAGTCATTGAAAGGCTGGAAATCAAAAAGAAAATTTTTGAAGAGGTGGAGAAATTTCGGACGCCGGGTACTCTGGTTAGCTCAAATACCTCCGGAATCCCGATTCATTTAATGGCCGAAGGACGGTCAGAAGATTTCCGAAAACATTTCTGTGGAACGCATTTCTTTAATCCGCCGCGTTACCTCCGTTTACTGGAAATTATTCCGGGGCCTGA
Organism: uncultured Sphingobacterium sp.; assembly: GCA_964521175.1. GTDB lineage: Bacteria > Bacteroidota > Bacteroidia > Sphingobacteriales > Sphingobacteriaceae > Daejeonella. The sequence goes on along the minus strand of CAZFQV010000008.1, from coordinate 16,985 downwards.
AACGAAACAAGAGGTCAGCGATTTTTTCATGTCTTATGGAGATAAGTTTCTAGGCAAAACCACCGTGCTCTGTAAGGATACTCCTGCATTTATTGCGAACAGAGTAGGGGTTTCCTCCATTATGTCACTATTGCATCTTGTAGAGAAGATGGACCTGAGTGTGGAGGAGATCGATAAATATACCGGGCCAGCTCTAGGCCGCCCAAAATCAGCCACCTTCCGTACCACCGATGTCGTAGGGCTAGATACCATGATCAATGTTGCCCGGGGTTTATACAATAACGTGCCGGATGATAAGGCACATGAATTGTTCGTACTCCCTGAATACGTCAAAACAATGCAGAAGAACAACTGGTTAGGTGATAAAACCGGACAGGGTTTCTATAAAAAAATCAAAGGAGAGGGCGGAAAATCCGAAATCCTGGCTCTTAATCTGAAGACATTGGAGTATGAGGCCGTAAAAAAGGTTAGTTCCACTACTCTCAATGCGGCAAAGCTGGTCGGAGATCTGCGGGAGCGGATGAAAGTGTTTGTTGGCGGAAAGGATAAGGCAGGTGAATTTTTCAGAACTTTATTTTTCGGGCTTTTTGAATACGTGTCCGACCGGATTCCTGAAATTTCAGATGAACTCTACCGCATAGATGATGCCCTGCGTGCCGGCTTTGGCTGGGAGCTCGGGCCTTTTGAAGTATGGGACGCACTGGGAGTGAAAGAGACTATTCAGGGGATGGCTGAGTATGGACATCATGCCGCGGCCTGGGTAATGAAAATGATTGACGCCGGCCATACTTCATTCTATAAGTTAGAAAACGGCCGAAAGATGTATTATGATATCAGGTCCGAAACATATAAGCCTCTTCCCGGAACTACTGATTTCATTATTCTTGCCAATATTCGTAAGACGAATACGGTCTGGAAAAACTCAGGCACAACGATAATCGATTTAGGCGATGGTGTGCTGAACCTGGAATTCCATACCAAGATGAATACCATTGGCGGAGAGGTGATTCAGGGGATAAATAAAGCGATAGACCTGGCAGAAAAAGACTATCGTGCATTGGTGATCGGGAATGATGGAGCAAACTTTTCTGCTGGTGCGAATATAGGGATGATTTTTATGGCTGCTGTTGAACAGGATTGGGACGAGATTAATATTGCAATAAGAATGTTTCAGAATACCATGATGAAAGTGAGGTATTCATCGATCCCCGTGATTGCAGCGCCACATAACATGACCCTTGGCGGCGGGTGTGAATTGTGCATGCATGCTGATCATGTGCAGGCAAATGCCGAGACTTACATGGGTCTGGTAGAATTCGGTGTAGGGCTTATCCCTGGCGGCGGTGGATCCAAGGAGTTTGCATTAAGGCTCTCGGATGAATTTAAGGAAGGACAAATCGAACAAAATGCCTTGAGGGAAAGATTTTTGACTATCGGGACGGCCAAAGTCTCCACTTCTGGTATCGAAGCCTGCGAGCTCGGCTATATTCAAAAGGAAAAATTCAGTTTAACGATGAACCGGAGTCGACTGATCGCTGATGCAAAAGCAAAAGCAATGGCGCTCGCAGAAGGCGGATATACCAAACCTGTTCAGCGGAGAGATATCCGGGTGTTAGGAAAGCAGGGCCTGGGCATTGTATACGCAGGAGCAAATTCCATGCTCGCGGGTAATTATATCTCAGAGCATGATAAAAAGATATCAGAAAAGCTGGGTTATGTATTATGTGGCGGAGATCTGTCTTCAGCCGCGCTGGTATCTGAACAATATCTTCTTGACCTTGAACGCGAAGCGTTTTTGTCGCTCTGCGGGGAAAAGAAAACTTTGGAAAGAATCCAATCGATATTAACCAAGGGTAAAACGTTGAGGAACTAGCATTCCCAATGTGCGGCCCCGGATACCAAAACTAAAAATAGAAAATGGAAGCTTACATCATAGCAGCATATCGTACCGCAGTCGGAAAGGCTCCCCGCGGAGTATTCCGGTTCACCCGTGCCGATGATCTTGCCGCAGAGGTGATAAGAAATCTCGTGGCAAGCGTGCCAGCCCTGGATAAGGAACAAATAGACGATGTGATCGTCGGGAATGCAACTCCCGAGGCAGAGCAGGGACTTAATATTGGCCGGATGATTTCCTTGATGGGGCTGGATACCGAGAAGGTGCCAGGCCTGACCGTCAACCGTTATTGTGCATCAGGCTTGGAAACTATCGCCATGGCCACAGCCAAGATTAGATCCGGTATGGCTGATTGCATCATTGCCGGCGGCGTAGAAGTCATGTCGGGCATGCCTTTCGGTGGCTGGAAGCTGGCACCAAATGCAGCTGTTGCTAAACTTCACGCGGACTGGTATTGGGGTATGGGGCTTACTGCCGAAGCGGTTGCTAAAGAATATCAGGTAAGTAGGGAAGACCAGGATGAATTTTCGTTGGGCTCGCACCAAAAAGCCGTAGCGGCGATCGAAAATGGACATTTAAAAGACGGGCTTCTTCCCGTGACCATCAAAGAGAGTTATCTCGATGAAAACCTTAAGCATAAAACCCGTGAGTATATCGTCGATATTGATGAAGGTCCGCGGCCCGATACAAGCCTGGCAAAGCTTGCCAAACTTAAGCCAGTTTTTGCTGCGGGAGGCTCGGTAACAGCCGGCAATTCATCTCAGACTTCAGATGGGGCAGCATTTGTGCTGGTGGTTTCTGAAGCTATGCTAAAAAAGCTGAATGTACAACCCATTGCCCGGTTAGTAAGTTATGGTGTTGTAGGGGTTCCTCCACGAATTATGGGTATCGCGCCTATTGATGCGATACCATTGGCCCTGAAAAAGGCGGGTATGAAGGTTGACGATATGGCTCTGATCGAGCTGAATGAAGCTTTTGCTGCCCAGTCTCTTGCGGTCATTAGAACGCTTGGCCTAAATCCGGATATTGTGAATGTTAATGGAGGCGCAATCGCCTTAGGGCACCCGCTAGGCTGTACAGGCGCTAAACTCTCCGTGCAATTGTTCAACGAACTTAAACGGCGAAAAAAAAGATACGGCATGGTGACGATGTGTGTGGGCACGGGACAGGGTGCGGCGGGGGTGTTCGAGCTACTTTGATTCAGCTGCAGGCCTTTGCGGATTCGTGTTTCGTTAAACAATTGATGAAATCGCTGTCCATAGGGGGAGCGTTATAAAGGCCCTGAAAATATTGGAAAAGTCACATAAACGAAAGAAACAATAACAGTTTTAACCTTTTATTCCTTGATCATAAAACAATAGCAATGGAAGAAAAAAAGTCACTCCGCGGCGGTGAATTCATTATTCGCGAAACTTCATATCAGGATATTTTTATTCCGGAAGAATTTGATGAGGAGCAGCTAATGATCAGGAAGACCTGTGAGGATTTCCTGGAAGCTGAAGTTTATCCCAACTTGGATAAAATTGACGCGCAGGAAGAGGGTTTGATGGTAAAGCTCATGGATAAGGCGGGAGAACTCGGCTTATTAGCTGTTTCCATCCCTGAAGAATATGGCGGTTTTGGGAAAAATTTCAACACCTCCATGCTGGTGGCCGATTCAATCGGTCCGGGTTGCTCATTCGCCGTGGCTTTATCTGCCCATACCGGCATTGGTACGCTTCCAATTCTTTATTATGGAAATAAGGCACAAAGGGATAAGTATATTCCTAAGCTGGCCTCAGGCGAATGGAAAGCATCTTATTGCCTCACCGAGCCTGATTCGGGATCGGATGCTAATTCGGGTAAGGCCAGGGCAGTGCTGAATGCGGATGGTACGCATTATATTATTAATGGTCAGAAAATGTGGATTACCAATGGCGGATTTGCGGATATTTTCATCGTTTTCGCTAAAATAGATGAGGATAAAAATCTATCTGCATTTATAGTAGAGAAAGACTTTGGCGGAATTAACATGAATCCTGAAGAGCATAAAATGGGAATCAAGGGCTCATCGACACGTCAGGTTTTCTTTAACGATTGCCCCGTGCCGGTCGACAATCTTCTTTCTGAGAGAGGTAATGGATTCAAAATAGCAGTGAATATTCTCAATATAGGGAGAATTAAACTCGGTGCTGCTACCATCGGATCTTCTCGCCGGGTGCTTGACCAGGCTATAAATTATGCCAATGAGCGTATTCAATTCGGGCTTCCGATATCCAAGTTTGGTGCGATCAGGTATAAGCTCGCCGAAATGGCAACAAGGAATTTTGCAATCGAAAGCGCCGGATATCGCGCCGGGCAAAACATCGATGATGCCTATGATCTACTGGTCGCCGAAGGCATGGATCCGGCGAAAGCCAAACTGAAGTCGACTGAGCAGTTTGCCGTAGAATGTGCGATTCTAAAAGTATGGGGTTCTGAGATGTTAGACTATATTGTTGATGAAGGCGTGCAGATATACGGTGGCATGGGTTATTCGGCTGAAGCGCCGATGGATCGGGCCTATCGCGATAGCAGAATCAACAGAATCTTTGAGGGGACCAATGAGATCAACAGACTCTTGATTTTAGATATGCTTTTAAAACGCGCCCTCAAGGGTGAGCTTGACCTCATGACACCGGCTCAGGCCGTGGCTAGTGAGCTGATGTCTATTCCCGAGTTTGGTGACGAGGATGACTCGCTTTTTGCTGCAGAGAAGAAGATTTTGACTAATCTGAAAAAGGCTGGATTGATGATTGCGGGAGCAGCTGTTCAGAAGCTGATGATGACTTTGTCGAAAGAGCAAGAGATCATAATGAATATTTCTGACATCATCGGGTATGTGTATGTCGCTGAATCTCTAATCCTCCGGGTAGAAAAACTCGTTAATATGCGTGGTGAGGAAGCTTGCCAAGGGCAACTCGACATGATGCGGATCTATTTGTATCACGCCGTGGACAAGGTTTCCCTTGCAGGTAAAGAAGCACTTTACTCCTTCGCCGAAGGCGATGAACTTAGAATGATGCTGGTTGGTTTAAGGAGGTTTACCAGGATGGAGCCTTTTAACGTTAAAGAAGTCAGACAAAGAGTGGCAAAACAACTGATCGAAGCGAATAAATACCCGTTTTAATCATCTCTTCCGCAAGCTGTTTTTGTTAAATAATGTTAATCCTTACTTTTTAAACTTTAAAAAGATAAATTTGCAGCCTGATGAACTGCCAGATATTTACTTTGATGAAGTTTAGGTCTCTATTTTTATTTGCGATAACTATTTTGTTAGCCCTGGGGTCTTGCAGTAAAGATAAATTCGATGTTGGGAAGCAAGCAAAGATTGACGATGCGACAATTGTTAAATATCTAACCGAAAACAGCATTTCGGCTACGAAACATGAAAGTGGTATATACTATCAAATAATCCGGGAAGGCACAGGCAAGGTGAGTTATGATGCAAACACATCAATCTCAGTACGATATATCGGCCGTTTACTCAACGGAAAAGTTTTTGACAAGACCAATGAAAACTCCTTTACAACTAAACTAGGCCAGCTTATTGCAGGCTGGCAGATCGGTATTCCCTTAATCCAAAAAGGAGGAAAAATCCGACTTTTTATCCCATCGGGATATGCGTACGGACCGAAAGGGGCCGGCGCAATTCCTCCCAACTCGGTGCTTGACTTTGATATAGAGCTGGAAGGCGTCTAAAAAAAATACAAAAATGAAACAGCTCCTAAAATATACTCTGTCCGGATTACTGCTGGTTACTATGATAACTGCCTGTAAAAAGGTGTATGAATCTATCGAGGTAATTGACGACCAGAATGTAACCGCATACATCCAGAAGAACAACCTAAATGTTAAGGAGTATCAGGATACCGGCATCTATTATGAAGTGCTGAGCCCGGGTACGGGGGACGACTTGGATTATTCCGACCAGATTCCAGCGATCCTTACCATCAAATCGCTCGACGGGACATATGCTACCGTGGATACGTTCAGCAAAGCTAGTCGCTTTTTCGATTATCTCGGCTATTTCAGTCCGAAGGGGCTACGAGTGGGAGTTAAGGAGGTTTTGAAAAAAAGAAATGGAACCTTACGCATGGTCATACCCTCCCGTTTAGCTTTCGGTAGGAATGGCGCAGGTGATATCCCTGGAAATGCATCGCTGGATATTACGATTAAGGTTCTGGATAAGGATAAAATAGCTCAATACGACGATTTTTCTATTCAGAAGTATATGCAGAGCAATAATTTAACTGACTTTAAGAAGACTGCATCCGGTATGTATTATAAGATTACTGAACTCGGTTCGGGAAGTCCGATTACCATCGATTCTACGGTGGCTGCAGAATATACAGGGAAACTATTCAACGGATTTGTTTTCGATAAGACTGTTGCTGGCAGTCCGGCTACTTTTGCACTCAGTGGGGTGGTTAAAGGTTGGCAGGAAGGTATCCCTTTGATAAACAAAGGGGGAAGTATTAGACTCATCATGCCTTCGGCCTTAGGGTACGGCCTGGTTGGAAGCTCGCCCATACCTGCATTTTCTTGCCTGGATTTTACGGTAAAGGTAGTGGAGAAAAATAAGTAGCGAATTTGCTCATCGGTTTTTAAAAATCTCCCTGATGGCATTCTGTAGAGATGGATAGTTGAAGACATAACCTGTTTTCATCAGCTTGTCAGCTGATACCCTGGAGCTCTCCAATGCGATTAGACTCATTTCCCCCATGGTAATTTTCAGCGCAAATTCGGGTATGGTTAAAATTAGGGGAGACCTGTTCGCAGTTCTGGCAATCACTCTCATCATCTCTTGCATTCTCACCGGCGATGGTGCGGCCATATTATAAACACCTTCCATACCTTCATTCTCAAGCGCGAAGGCGTAAATAGCACTTGCGTCTTTTATATGGATCCATGGAAGCCATTGCTTTCCATTTCCCGGAACGATCCCCAATCCAAATTTCAGCGGTGCAAGCAGTTGCTGTAAAATCCCGCCCTCAGCATCAAGAACGATTCCGCTTCTCAGCTTTACGATCCTCAATCCGTCCTGCTTACCCTCATCTACAGCCTTTTCCCAGGCGACACAGGTTTCGGCAAGGAAATCTGCAGATGCCGCGCTTTCTTCAGTGAGCACCGCATCACCCCGGTCGCCATAATAGCCAACGGCCGACGCGGATACTACGTGCCTGACCTGATGATCTGTACTGCGCATTAAGTTGTAGATCATCCGGATAGATTCTGTCCTGCTACTGAGGATCTGCGATTTACGCTTACTCGTCCATCGCTGCCCGGCGATACTTTCTCCTGCCAGGTGAATAATAGCGTCTACGCCTGCAACGCATTTTGGATCGATCTGTCTTTTGAAGACGTCCCATTGAAATACGCTCAGATTCGGACTTGCTAATCCATTCTTATTTTTTCTAACGAGAAGATGGATCTTATAACCCTTTTCTAGAAGCAAGTTTACCACTTGCTTACCCACCAGACCAGTACCTCCGGTAATTAGAATTGTTTTGATCATAATGTAACCATTATTGTATTTTTGCTTACAATAATTAAGCAAAAAAAACAGGAAACTGACATTTATTATGATATATAAAAAGCATATTTTTATTTGTACAAATCAGCGACCGCCGGGAGCGAGAGTTTGCTGCGGAGAGGAACATGGTTCTGCATTAGTTGCCGAATTTAAAAGAATCATGAAAGATAGGGGCCTGAATATTGATATGCGGGCTCAGCGTACCGGCTGTTTCGAACTTTGCGAGCAAGGTCCCAATCTCGCGATATATCCTGAAGGTGTTTTTTATGGTAAGGTGCAGCTAAGTGACGTAGAGGAAATTGTAACAGAACATTTGGAAAACGACCGGGTGGTTGAGCGGCTGGTGATCAGGAACAGGAACGCATGAGGAATCATTAGTGTATGAGGTATCGGGTATCAGGTATGTGTAACAATTTCCCAATTTCCAGATTTGCTAATTCCCTCTAACTGCTTATGTAGCTTTGCAGTTGTTCGATGGTCTGTTTCTGGTCTTCGATGACAAATTTAACTAAGTCCCCGATGGAGATCATTCCTGCTACTTTACCATTTTCCAAAACGGGTAAATGCCTGATATGACGATCTGTCATAATCTGCATACAATCATCAATACTTGAATTTAAGTGGACAGTTTCCAGACTAGCGGTCATCACGTCCCTGATCAGCGTTTCTTTTGACGATTTCCCCTGCAGGATAATCTTACGGGCGTAGTCTCGCTCAGTAAAAATACCTTTCAATTCGGAGTCTTCCATAACTAAGAGGGCACTGATGTTTTTGTTCATCATCTCCTGAAGAGCATCCAACACGGAAGTCATAGGATTTACAAAATGTATGGTGGTTGATTTTCCCTGAAGAATGTGGTTTACCGTTTTCATAGATTATCTGTTTTTACTCACTAATATAATAAATTTAAACAATTACTTTAAATTAAATATGGTTGTGCAAAGCAGACAGCCGGCTCTGAATGTCAAAAACTTACATCAAAATGATCGATCTTATTGTTTTAACAGCTTAATTTGAATCAGTCTACTTTAGGCTCATAGATTTTAAACAATATATCTCCTTTGAAGTTTTATTCAATCACGCACCGAAGGCTGTTAAGGGCTATACTATGACTGAGAGAACCATTTTAGTTTGGTTTAGGAAGGATTTGCGGATTCATGACAATGAGATACTCACTGAGGCGGCGAGCAAAGGCAAATACATCGTCCCCGTATTCTTTTTTGATCCGAGAGAGTTTGAGATGACTTCATTTCAAACCCGAAAAACCGGAGTAATTCGTGCTCGTTTTCTCATAGAGTGCGTAGCTGACCTGCAATCATCTTTGAAAAAGCTGGGAGCTGATCTTATCATTCGCCTGGGAAAACCCGAAGACATCCTGCCCGACTTGGTGAAGCAATATGGGGTTGATGAAGTTTATCATCACCGGGAAGTCGCTTCGGAGGAAACCAGGGTCTCTGCGAACGTGGAGAACGCACTCTGGCGGCTGAAGATTAATCTTAGGCATTTTATTGGTCATACCTTGTTTCATAAAGAGGACCTGCCTTTCCCCATTAATAATATTCCGGACGTTTTTTCGAGCTTTCGCAAAAAAGTCGAACGTGACAGTTCCGTGAGAAGCTGTATCGAATCACCGGGGCCGGTTCTTATCCCTCAGGGGATGGAAAGCGGGGTTCTTCCCACGCTGTCGGAACTTGGTTTCGATGACCTGGAAGCTATTGATCAGCGTTCTGTAATGAAGTTCAAGGGTGGTGAAACCTATGCGATGGATCGCCTACAGGATTATTTTTGGCGCACCCATGCTATAAAAAATTATAAACAGGCTAGAAACGGTCTCATTGGACCTGACTATTCCTCTAAGTTTTCAGCCTGGATCGCTATGGGCTGTCTTTCACCCAGGGAGGTCTACTGGGAGGCTAAGAAGTATGAGCAATTGAATGGTTCAGCGGAATCAACGCATGTCTTTTTTCTGAGTTTGCTATGGCGGGACTATTTTCGTTTTATGTTCAAAAAATACGGCAATAAGTTTTTCCAGAAAATAGGCTTCAAGGGTGTGGCGCCGGAAGAAGCCAAGAATCAGCAGGAACTCTTTGATTTGTGGAAGGACGCAAGAACCGGCGTGCCTTTTATAGATGCTAATATGCGGGAACTCAATGCCACAGGGTTTATGAGTTACAAGGGCAGACAGAATGTGGCGAGCTTTCTGGTGAATGATCTGAAGGTAAACTGGATGCGTGGTGCAGCCTATTTTGAAGAACGCCTAATCGATTATTGCCCCACAAACAACTGGGGGAATTGGTCGTACGTGGCGGGAGTGGGTAACGACCCTAAAGTGTATCGCCACTTTGATGTGATGAAGCAGGCCAACGAGTTCGACCCTCAGGGTGATTACGTGCGACTATGGATCCCTGAGTTAGCAGGTATCGCAGGTCCCGCTGTACACCAACCCTGGAGCCTGCCTGAACGAAAAGAGACAGAACCGGGGCAGGGGATCTACGCCGGCTACTAACCCCATGCGCCAATCCTGAAAGAGTTATCGGGCAAAAAGAATATTTATTGATTCGGGCTCAAAAAGCCTGACTTTTTACAAAAACAACATCCGGGGTTGGGGATAACATCTAACAAATACCTAACTCGGCACTTTGTTTGATGTTTATTTCAAAATAGCAACTACTTTTATGGGATACTATGCTTAAAATCTTATTTTTGTAGGGTAAAATACTTTGTTTCTAAATGGATAATTTATCATATATCAATAGCACGAACTCAGCTTACATCGATTCCCTCTACAATTCTTATAAACAGGACCCCGATTCAGTGGAATTCGGATGGCAGAAATTTTTCGAGGGCTTTGACTTTGGACGTAGTTCTGATGCCGCCGTCGTAAGCGTCGAAACTCCGGAGCATTTTCTTAAAGAGATCAATGTATTGAATCTTATAAACGGCTACCGTCAGCGCGGGCATCTTTTTACCAAGACTAACCCGGTTCGTGAAAGGACGGTTTATTACCCTGGGAAGGAGCTCAGGACTTTCGGCCTTGAAGATTCCGATCTGGATATTGTTTTCAATGCGGGTGTGGAAGTGGGATTGGGCCCGGCTAAGCTCAGGGACATCCTTCACCTGTTGGAACAAACCTATTGCGAGTCAATTGGGGTTGAATACAAATATCTGCGTAATCCGGAGAAGTTGAAGTGGTTTGAACAGCGGATGGAAGGGGAGCGTAATACGCCGAAGTTTAGCATTGAAACCAAAAAGAGAATCCTTGGTAAATTGAATGAGGCCGTCGTTTTTGAAAACTTCCTGGGAACAAAATTCCTCGGTCAGAAGCGCTTTTCCCTGGAGGGTGCAGAGACCGTTATTCCGGCTCTTGATTCTGTTATTGAAAAAGGTGCCGAATTAGGTATTGATGAATTTGTTATCGGGATGGCGCATCGCGGAAGGTTGAATGTCCTCGCCAATATCATGTATAAAACCTACAAGGATATTTTCTCTGAATTTGAAGGAAAAGGATTTGATATAAATACTCCATTCGGTGGTGACGTTAAATACCACCTGGGATATTCAACCGACGTAGAAACTCTGATAGGAAAAAAAATCCATTTGAGCTTATGCCCGAACCCATCGCACCTTGAGGCCGTAGATCCTCTGGTAGAGGGGATGGTTCGATCTAAAATAGACTTTAAATATGGTGGCGACTACAAACGTATCGCTCCTATTCTGATACATGGGGATGCTTCTCTGGCAGGACAGGGCATCACCTACGAAGTATTGCAGATGGCGAAGCTTGCTGGTTATCGAACCGGCGGAAGTATACATCTGGTAATCAACAACCAGGTAGGTTTTACTACTAACTACAAGGACGGACGCTCGTCTACCTATTGCACGGATTTAGCAAAAGTAACTCTTTCGCCAGTGTTCCATGTGAATGGTGATGATGTTGAGGCATTGGTTTATGCCATAAATATGGCTGTGGAATATCGGCAGAAATATCATAATGATGTTTTTATTGATATTCTCTGCTACCGCCGCTACGGTCATAACGAAGCCGATGAGCCAAAATTCACCCAGCCTCTTCTTTATAAGGCTATTGAAAAGCATCCTAATCCAAGAGAGATATACAACAAGAAATTGCTTGATCAGGGTAGCGTTGATGCCAGCCTGGCCAAAGAAATGGAGAAGAGTTTCAGAGCTTTATTGCAGGATAGGCTGAACCAGGCTAAAGAGGATAATAACTTTCCGCCGGTGAGTCATAAGTTGAGTGGCTCATGGAAGGGCCTTCGGCTGGCTTCAAACTGGGCAGGAACTCCGGTGGATACTAAGGTGCCTGAAAAAAGCCTTCTTAAGGTAGCCAAGGAAATCAGCACGCTTCCTCCTGATAAAAAGTTCTTCAGGAAAATACAGAAATTATTTGAAGACCGGAGGAAGATGACCGAGGCTGGTGTTTTCGATTGGGCAATGGGCGAATTGATGGCTTATGGCTCCCTCTTGGAAGATGGATTCAGGGTCCGGGTGAGTGGACAGGACGTGGAACGCGGAACTTTTTCTCATCGACATGCTGTACTTACCCTGGAAGATTCGGAAGAGGAATATGTGCCGCTTGCCAACCTCAATAAAACCAGCGCGAAATTCGAAATTTATAATTCACACCTTTCGGAGTATGGCGTCTTAGGATTTGAATATGGGTATTCTCTGGCAAATCCCATGGCGTTAGTAATATGGGAAGCACAATTCGGTGATTTTGCCAATGGCGCCCAGATTATAATAGACCAGTTTATTACGAGTGCGGAAACGAAGTGGCAGCGTTCTAGCGGACTTGTGATGCTGCTTCCTCACGGATATGAAGGACAGGGACCTGAGCATTCATCAGGACGGATAGAACGTTTCATGGAAGCCTGTGCGGATGATAACATCCAAGTGGCTAACTGTACGACGCCTGCTAACTTTTTTCACCTTTTACGCAGACAATTAAAACGCGATTTCCGCAAACCCCTGGTGGTATTCACACCCAAAAGCCTTCTTAGAAGTCCGCAGTGTGTGAGTAAACTGGAAGAATTCACTGAAGGCGGATTCAAGGAAGTTATCGATGATACTTACGTAAATGCTGCAGAGGTGAAGCACGTGCTTTTCTGTACCGGCAAGATATACTATGATCTCTTGGAAAAACAGCAGGGTGATAAACGAAAAGATACAGCGATTGTTCGTATTGAACAGCTTTATCCCATGCCTTACGATCAGCTGGAAGCGATCAGAAAGAAATATAAAAAAGCTACGGAATTTATCTGGGTACAAGAGGAGCCTGAAAATATGGGCGCATGGCCATATATCGCGAGAAAGTTCCGTAAGTCGGCATTTAATTTTGAAGTAATATCCCGTAAGGAAAGTAGCAGCACTTCTACTGGCTTCGCTAAACAACATATTAGACAGCAATTATATATTATAGGAAAGGCCTTCGGCGAGAATGCCGGGCCTGATGTAGAAAAAAAAATAGAAAAAACAACTCGTAAAGTTGTTAATATTGACTGATAAAGAAACAAGAATAACCATTATGAGTTTAGTGATCAATGTTCCGCCAGTGGGCGAATCTATTTCTGAAGTAGTATTGTCGCAATGGATAAAAAAAGACGGCGACTATGTAGAGATGGACGAAATAATTGCTGAGTTGGAATCGGATAAAGCAACGTTTGAGCTTACCGCCGAACAGGCAGGGATTTTAACCATCATTGCGAAAGAGGGCGATACTCTTGCGATAGGGGCACCTGTATGCAGTATCGAAGAGGGTGAACAAAAATCCGAAAGCAAAGGGACTGCGCCTGCCGTGGCAGAGCAAAGTAAAGCCCCTGAAAAGAAAAATAATAGCTCAAAAGCAGCGACCTATGCTTCAGGTAGCCCTTCTCCTGCAGCAGCCAAGATACTCGCTGAAAAGGATGTTGATCCTGGAAGCGTAAGCGGCAGCGGAGTGGGTGGAAGAATAACTAAAGAGGATGCCGTAAAAGCAGAGGCAGGCAAAAAAGGGGAAGCGGAAGTGGCTAAGCCTACACCAGGCAAGGTTCAGGTACCAGGCGCTAGAGAAGAACGACGTGAAAAGATGTCTTCATTACGTAAAACTGTTGCTAAACGTCTCGTTGCCGTAAGGAATGAAACTGCTATGCTTACCACTTTTAATGAGGTAGATATGCAGCCGGTAATGGAAATCCGGTCCAAGTACAAAGATAAATTCAAAGAGAAATACGGGGTTGGCCTCGGATTTATGTCGTTCTTTACCAGGGCGGTATGTGAGGCACTCAAGGACTTTCCTTCAGTAAATGCCCGTATCGAAGGCGAGGAAATTGTATACAGCGATTTCGCTGATATTTCAATTGCTGTCTCTGCGCCAAAGGGATTGGTTGTTCCGGTGATTAGAAATGCAGATTCTTTAACACTGGCGCAAATAGAGGCGGCAGTATTGGAGCTCGCAGGTAAGGCCAAGGATAATAAGCTTACCCTTGAAGAAATGACCGGCGGTACTTTTACAATCACTAATGGCGGAGTTTTCGGATCTATGATGTCTACGCCGATCATCAATTCTCCCCAATCGGCTATTCTCGGAATGCACAACATCGTAGAACGACCGGTCGCGGTTAATGGTCAAGTGGTAATTAGACCCATAATGTACCTGGCCCTGTCATACGATCACCGTATAATCGATGGCCGTGAATCAGTGAGCTTCCTGTTGCGTGTAAAGCAATTGCTGGAAGATCCGGCGAGATTATTATTGGGAATATAAATAAGCATTTGAGCTATGCGCGAAGCCATAGCTCAAATGCCTGATAATTACAGCTTCCGGATATTCCCTGATCCGCTTTTTGTAGATCGTACACTCGCATTTCCGGCATACCTTATATTGCCTGAACCGCTCATTATCGCATCCAGATCTTGATCTGCGAAGATGGAGATATTTCCTGAACTGCTGACTTTGACACTGGCAGTGCCCGTTTTAAGATTACTGCCTTTGAAATTGCCTGAACCGCTTACAACGATCCTTGCGTTTTCAGTTTTTCCTTTAACATTGATACCTCCTGAACCGCTGATGGTCGCCGAATAGTTGGAAGCATCGGCAGCCAGTGTAATGCTGCCTGATCCGCTCAGGGTATTGCTCAGGTCGGCCGATTTAACAAGCCCGGTAACCTCTATATCCCCCGACCCGCTGAGAGTAATGGAATTAAGGGATCTGGCATAGACATAGATATTTAATTTCCCGTTAAAACTTCTGCGGTTCAGGTTTTTTAAGTGTTTTTTGTTCCGGATCTTAAGAACCCCGGATTCGACAACAGTTTCAATCTCGCTGATCTGTTCCTCAGTACCTTCGATCCTTAAACCCTCCTTGCTTCCCATGGTGATAAACACGTTATAGCTCCCGGCTGATGCAATCCCGGAAAAGCCTGAAACATTCCTGGTTTCATCTGCAGGGGTTCCTGTTTTACTGCCTGCGGTGACAGCCGCTGAAGAGGTCTCGAACTGGGAGCATAGCGCCAGTACAATAGATAACGCCAGATATTTTTTAAATGGATTCATGATAATAGGTTATGATTTTGTTCATTTTATTAGACGCTATGGTTTTGAAAACGTTGCAGCGAAGGATAAATTTTCAGGATGCCGTTCAGTTGATTTTCTTCACTTTAATGTAAAAATTATCGGTATCAGGTACAAACGGTTCCCTGTGTCTGAACGTTTTCCATTCTGAAGATGCCTCCAGCCATTGATACCTATTACCATTTAAGATCCGTACAGGCATATTAAAACCGGGCTCATCGGCATCCCACCGGTATGAAACTTCTTGTCCCTTGATCCTGTATTCCAGCACGGGAATGCCGGCATAGCGCAGGTATTGGTTAAAGATCGGGGTGAAGTTCCTGCCCGACTGCTTGTTTATATAGTCTGCGATCTCTTCAGTATTGGTGGTTTTCAGACCGAATTCCCTATTCAACCCCCTGAGGATCGTCCTCCACTGGGTGTCGTCATTCAGGATAGTCCGGATGATATGCAGCAGGTTCGCACCTTTATAATACATATCTGATGACCCCTCTGTATTGACACCGTACGGGCCGATAATTGGGATGTCATTCCTGATGTTTTGCCTCAGGCCTGCAATATACCTTGCCCCGGCTTTTTTCCCCTCAATACTTTCAATAAACAGGCCTTCTGTATACATGGTAAAGGCCTCATGGATCCACATATCCCCAATGTCGGCCGCCGTGATGTTGTTACCAAACCATTCATGCCCGGATTCGTGGATAATGATATAATCCCATTTTAATCCTAGGCCCGTACCCGACAAATCCTTCCCAAGGTAGCCATTCATGTATTTATTGCCGTAGGCGATGGCACTTTGGTGCTCCATGCCCAGGTAGGGAGCGTCGATAAGTTTGTATCCGTCTCTGTAAAACGGATAGGGGCCGAACCAATGCTCAAAAACACGGAGCATAGGTTTTACATTCGCACTGAAGTGCTTTTCTGCCTTTTCTAAATTTTCGGGGAGGACATAATAATCCAGTGTAAGCTCTCCATTTTCTCCCGGATACACATCGCTGAAATGAGCGTAATCTGCGATGTTCAGGGTAACGTTGTAATTGTTGATTGGATAGGAAACGAACCAGTTGTAGCGCTTATCTCCATTATTCAGATTTTCTACAGAACGCAACCGGCCGTTGCTTACATTCATAAGCCCATCTGGGACAGAAATACTGATCATCATGCTGTCTACTTCATCAGACTGATGATCCTTATTGGGCCACCACGAGCTGGCCCCAAAACCCTGACAGGAAACACCAATCCAGGGACTGCCCTTGTTATCTTCGGAAAATGTAAATCCTCCTTCCCAGGGTGCCCTTTTGGCAAGCTCGGGATACCCGGCATAGAAGACGGTAAATTCATCCACCGATCCCTTTGGGATGGTATCAGGGAAAGTAATAAAAACCGCGTTGAACTCCCTGCTGAATAGCAGTTCTTTCCCTTGGTATATAACTCTTTCTATCCTCAGGTTATCAAAAAGATCGAATTGTAATTTTTTTAAGCTGTTTATTGCAGTAAACCTGAACAGGTTGGAACCGCTGATAAATTTTTGACCGATATCGATTGTAACGTCCAGGTGATAGTAATTGATATCGTAAGAATCCCTGAAACTCGATAGAGTACCGCGCAGGGAGTCCGCCCGGGTGAATTGCTGTGCGGGTATTTGTGTAAAGCAGGTTCCGATAAAAAGAAAAATCTGCAGAACGATCAATGTGGCGTGCTTAGTCATATGTTGGGCTAACTTTAACGAATTTATGTATTAAAAATTACCATTGCCGGCAATGCAGGGAAGCCTGTATATAACCGACTTGAAATTGGGATAGGGCTGGCCGTAAACTTCAAGAACTCTAACTCAATTGTGTTTTCCTGCCTGTTTTCCTTCAGTGACGCCCTCGTGTGCTCCAAAATAATTATTAACTTTGAGTCAAATTTAAAAATATCCTACATGCAATTTGACGTAATAGTTATTGGGAGCGGACCGGGCGGATATGT